>CAMJJO010000023.1 GCA_946406095.1 uncultured Bacteroidales bacterium
ATAGCGGTGTGATTAATTGTTGCTGTAAGAATATGGCAAATCTTCGGTTTTGGTGCCTCGAGAAAGGTTGGGAGAGTCGCTCAGGGTGAAGTCCAGCCGTGCACCACCAGTGAGTTCGTTGTGGCGAAGGTAATTTCGGGTAACGCGGCGGCCATTGATTCTGAAGTTGTCGACGTAGGGAGTCCGGGCGATTTTGTCTGAATCACCTGCAGAGGCGCGGCAGCTTCCCTTCACTCCGGCACGCACGACCAGATTCCCTCCGGGAAGATGAACAGTAGCTTTTCGGAACAGCGGGGTGCCCAGGGCGTATTCGGTGCTGGTCGGACATACAGGATAGAAGCCCAAGGCGGAGAATACGTACCAGGCAGAGGTCTGGCCGTTGTCTTCGTCGCCGCAATAGCCGTCTGGTGCCGGGGTGTAGAATTTCTCCATCACTTCGCGGATGCGGGCCTGGGCCTTCCACGGAGAACCGCACCAGTTATACAGATAAAGCATGTGCTGGATGGGTTGGTTGCCGTGGGCGTAATTGCCCATATTCATAATCTGCATCTCGCGTATTTCGTGGATAGTGAATCCGTAGTAGCTGTCATCGAAATCAGGAGGCATCGAGAAGACGCCGTCAAGCTTGGCCTCAAATGCTTCTTTTCCGCCCATAAGGCCCATTAGGCCTGCCGGATCATGGAATACTGACCAGGTATAATGCAGCGAGTTGCCTTCCGTGAAATCTCCACCCCACTTCAGGGGATTGAATTCGGCAGGGAAACTGCCGTCGGCATTGCGCCCGCCCATAAGGCCGTAGTCTTCGCGGAACAACTTTCTGTAGTTCTGTGATGCTTTCTCGTAAGGAGCGAGTTCTTCTTCGGATTTGCAGAGGGCCTTGCCGAGCTGCCAGATGCACCAGTCGTCATAGGCATATTCGAGGGTGCGGGCGGCACTCTCGTTGATCCCCACATCGCAAGGGACATAACCGAGTTCGTCGTAGTAGTCGTAGCCAAGGCGGCCTGAAGCATCCACGGTCGGGTGGACGGAGTGAGCGCCACCCACGAGCGCATCCCAGAGGGTTTCGATGTCGTAATCTCCCCGGATCCCCTTGAGCCAGGCTTCAGCGACGACCGAAGCGCTGTTGTTCCCTATCATACAGCCGCGATGGCCGGGGCTGGACCACTCAGGGATGAAACCGCTCTCCAGATAGTGGTTCAAGAATCCCTCCTGCATCTTTGATGCCATCTCAGGGTAGACAAGGTCTGTCAGGGAGAACTGCGAGCGGAAGGTGTCCCAGAGGCCGGTGTCCGTGAACAGATAGCCGTCGTGGACCTTGCCGTCATGAGGGCTGTAATGCACTCGCCTGCCCTCTGCCGTAATTTCGCTGAAATCGCGTGGAAACAGAACCGAACGGTACAGGCAGGAGTAGAAGGTCCGCAAATGGTCGATATTGCCATCTTCTATCTCGATGCGCGAAAGGACTTCGTTCCAGCGCTCGCGACCGTCGGCGCAGAGCCTGTCGAAATCACCGTCGCCGAGCTCCAGGAGGTTGGTCAGGGCCTGCTCATGGCTGATGAACGAGGCTGCCACCCTCAGACCTACTTTCTGGCCTTTCGATGTCGGGAACCCGACTATGGCATAGGCCCTGCCATGCTCGTCGACCTGTTTGACCGATGTGAACGGCGTGTCGCACTCGACCACGAAGTACAGCGCGAAGTTGCCGGCTACTCCTCCGGTGTTGATGGTGCTCACGCCGCTTATCGTGCTGCCGCTTATGGTGCATTTGCTGCCGGCAAAACCATCCACTACGAGGTATGAGGTCTCGCGCTCGGGATAGGTGATCCTGAAAGCGGCTGCACGCTCGGTGGGGGTGATTTCAAGATAGGTGTCGTGATCTGCGAGATATACTCCATAATAGTAAGGCTTGGCTGCCTCTGCCTTGTGGGAAAACCAGCTTGCACGGGCGTCTTCATCCCATACAGCACCGGTCGTGACCGGCATCAGGCTGAACTGGCCGTAGTCATTCATCCACGGGCTTGGCTGATGGGTCATCTTGAAGCCGCGAATCTTGTCTTCTGTATACACGTAGGCCCAGCCGTCTCCCATCCTGCCCGTTTGTGGGGTCCAGAAATGAGTGCCCCAGGGCATCGCTATCGCCGGATATGTATTGCCGGTCGAAAGCGAATGTTTCGACTGGGTGCCGACGAGTGTGGAGACGTAGTCTACGGGCTGCAGCATCTTGCCCTCGGGCCGGGAGCAGGAGACGAGCCATAGAAGCAGAGGCAGGAGTATAAGTCTTGGTTTCATAATTCGATTGAGTTGAGAAGCTCGAGCTTGCCGTCGCCGATGATTTTGAGAATCAGTTCGCCGAAAAGGGTGTTCTGCCAGGCGAACCATTCGCGCGTGAAGTTGTAAGGGTTGTCCTTGTGGAAACTCTCGTGTATGAAACCGGTGTTTGCATCGGTTTTCATAAGGGTCTCAACGCACCAGCGGATTTCCTCGTCATCGGTTGAGGTGAAAGCCTTCATTAGGATGCTCATCGGCCAGATCATATCATAGCCGATGTGAGGGCCGCCTATGCCTTCGGCGGCCGAACCCCGGAAGAAGTAAGGGTTGTCCCCGCTCCAGACAAACCGTCTGGTATTCTTGTAGATGCGGTCTTTTGCAGGGACGTCGCCAAGATATGGGAGCGCGAGAAGCGACGGCACGTTGGCATCGTCCATGAGGAAGCGGTTGCCGAAACCGTCCACTTCGTAGGCGTAGATCTTTCCGTACTTGGGATGCTTGTAAACTGCGTATTTCCTGAGCGCACCGGCGACTTCGTCGGCCAGGGCACGGCAGTCGGAAGCGAACTGCTTCCGGCCGTTGACCGTCTCCAGAATCTCGGCAGCCTTGCGAAGTGAGCTGACAGCAAAAAAGTTCGACGGCACCAGAAACTCGAAAGTGGTCGCATCGTCCGACGGGCGGAACGAGGATGCGATCAGGCCGACCGGCTTGACAGGCCGGCCAAGGCCATTACACGCCTTCGTGTCGAGCTGGCGGTCGGTGACCCTCGTAAAAGTGTATGGTCCATGACCATCCTTGCGCTGCTGTTCGCGGAATGTCGTATAGACCTTGCGCATGGCTTCGAGCCAGGTGGCGTCGAATACAGATTCGTCGCCGGTGACCTTCCAGTACTCGTACGCCAGGCGGATCACGTAGCAAGGCGAATCAATCTCCCATTTGCGCTCGTGCAGGTTCGGGTCCATCCTGGTGTTGTCGGTCATCCAGCCGGTGCCGGCAGGGCCGTCGTTGAAGGCATTTGCATAAGGGTCTATGCAGAGGAGGCTGAGCTGGCAGCGCACAGTGCCTTCGAGCATCTCCCTAAGATGCTCGTCTTGCCCGGCGAGCCGGAGATATGGCCAGACCTGGGCTCCCGAATCGCGCAGCCACATGGCGTGGATGTCTCCAGTGTAGACAAAAGTACGTGGATTGCCGTTTTCGTCCTTGCCGAAATGCACGGTGGTATCGAGGGTGTTCGGGAAACAGTTCTCGAACATCCAGCGCAACTTGGGGTTGGTGAGCTGAGAAGTGACCTCGGCGATCTTGGCTTCCACTGCTTCGGACACGAAAAGGCGGTCAGCCACTGCGGGCCGGCGCGAAACAAAGTCCTGGGCTCCGGCATAAAGCGGAGACAGGAGAAGGAAAAGAAGTAATATGCGTTTCATAAAAGTTTTCATGGAATGTCGACTTCGACAATATCGGAGTAGTTCCACCTGCGGGTGCCGCTGCCACGGGGCGTGTCGTAGTTGATGCGCGCGGCTGCGCGGATGAAGACTTTCTGTCCGGAGAGTATCGTTCCGTTCGACTTGACCGTAACATTGGTTCCCAGAAGGTCTTCGAACGACGATCCTTCATAAGAGACGGAACTTGACCACCTTGAGTCGCGGGCGCGGTAACCGGCTGTAGATGAGTAGCTGACAAAAAGCTGCACGTCTGTCACATTGGCATACGATTCCTTCCAGTCACCGGATTTCCCGATGGCGGCCTTGAGCTCCTCGCGCGATGTGGCACGGGTCACTTTCACGCGGGCCGTAATCTTGCCGGCACTGACCTGAGGGGAGCCGACGAACTCGACATTGAGGAAAGGCTGAACTGAGAAGTTCACTTCCTTTTCGCCTTTGAGGTGGATGTTGACACTTTCGTCTTTCATGACAGTGCCTTCGGCGTTCTCGATTACGACAGGCACGAAAGGTCCGTCGATGCGGATGTTGTAGTCTGCTTCGAAAAGACGGGCGTTGCGGAAGGTCCCGTCAGGCTTGCAGTAGAAGTCCAGAGGAGTTACGTTGCCCTCCCAGCTGGTCTCGATAAGGCGGACGCGAATGCCTTCGGAGCCCTGGTCGGTCAGCACGGGCGCTCCTGTCTTGGAATCCACGACGCTTCCGTAGAGAACCTCCGAAGGGGCGTCGTAATTGTCCAGCTCAAACAGTTCGCATGAGACCGCACACACCGTGAGCAAAAACATACATATAGGAAGTGGAAATCTTTTCATAATATGCTATCTGTTTGGCTGTTGATCAATATACGCACTTTTCGAGACTTCTCCGCCGGGGATGGCGAAATAATAGTCTATCGTGTCATAAAGAAACTCTTTTTCGCGTGCGAACTGCCAGTTTGCATCGAAGAAGAACTTCTTGTCCACTGAACTGTAGAAAGGATAGAGTCCCCGGAGACGGTATCCGGCAGTATTTCCAATGCAGCTGTAATTTCGCACTTCGCCCCAGAAGCCTGAACGCGCTTCGTAGTGCTGGACTCGCCAGCGGCGGACATCCCACTTCGACTTGTGCTCGAAGGCAAGCTCCTTGCGGCGCTCGCGGCGAACGATGTTGCGGCTGTCGATGTCTGCCTTCAGCGGCTGGGTGAGGGCATCGGCTCCCGCGCGTTCCCTGATGTCCGTGATTGCCTGCGTCGCCACCGCGAGCATGTCGTCGCCTTCAACCGGGCATGCGGCACCTGCGAGTGAAAGTTCGACCCCTGCCTCGGCGGCTGCGAGGAGCACGTCGGCATAGCGCATGAGGATCCATGGTTGCTCGCTCTTGCCCTCGCCGTGCAGGAACGCAGGATCGGGATTGAGCCACTTGCGCAGGTAGAATCCGGACAGATTGGCCTCGTTGCTCGAGCCGTCGCCGGCGTAGAACGGGCCGTTCGCACCGGAAGCGTTCATCTTCACTCCGTCGACATCGACCTGGACCTGCATCGATCCCGAGTAGGGGCTCATAACGAGTCTGCCGTCAGAGAATGCGCTGCTGTTCTGGTAGAAGTTCGAGGTGGCGCGTCCGTATGAATAGTCGTCCCACAGAGGAGAGATCGGAGTGCTTCCTGTATAGATGCCCGTGTAGAGCTCGATTTCCTCTTCGCGGAACTCGTCGCCGGGAAGGATGACGTATGCACGCAGACGAGGCTCCGCGTTTGCGAAGAAATCCATCGTGGTGTCGTATTCCAGATAATGTCCGCTGGTGGGGGAGCTTCCGTCGGTAACTCTTATGGTTCCGTCTGCATAGCGGTCGAATCCGTCGAACAGTTCCACGAAGTCGAGGGTAGGGCAGCTGCCCGAGCAGAGAGGATAACGGAAAATGTAAGGAGAGCAGTAAGCGTCGATCGAGTGGGTGTACGAAGGGTAAGAATACTTGCGGATCAGGATTGCCTCCTTGTTGGAAGTCACGTCGCTGAACAGGTCTACCATATTCTTGTACTGCGCTTCGCGGTCGCCGTCTTTCCATGCGTTCTTGTAGAGGCTGTAGCGGCCCGAATCCATTACGGCGCGGGCTGCCTTGTATGCTTCGGAGAAGTAGCGGATGCTGGCTGCCTGCCAGGTGCTCTCGTCGAAGCCGATGACCCTGACACCTGTCTTTTCGCCAAGACCTGTAAGTCGCCCGGGAACGGTCTCGTTGTACTTGGCGACAGAGCCGGCATAAAGCATCGCCTCTGCCTTGTAGGCGAGGGCTGCGTAACGGTTTGCGTATCCGTCGACTGACCCGGTTTCAGGGAGAAGCTGCGCGGCCATGTCGAAATCCGCACAGATCTGATTCCATGTCTCCTCCTCTTTCGCGCGCGGAACCTCGAGTTTGTCGGCATCGTTCGGATATGCGATCGTATGGGTTACGAGCGGAATACCGCCGAAGCGGCGTGCCATCTGGTAGAAGGCCATTGCGCGGGCGAAGTATCCCGTTCCGATGTATTCGTTGAGCGCAATCTCCGAGAATGCGCCGCTGTGCTCCGGCATGGTCTCGATAAGATGGTTTGCATAGTAGATGAGCTTGAAAGCCTCGCCCCAGTACGGGGTGCTTTCGCCGCGGAAGGTCTGGCAGACTCCGTCGCGGTTGACTGCCTCACCGCAGCCGTCGATGCCGGGGGCGTTGAGCCAGCCGCTATAATCGAAGCCCCACTCCGCCATGTACTTGAAATCTTCCCAAGGCATGAGGCTGTAGATCTTTGCCATGTAGATCTCGACACCGTTCTCCGAGTTGAGAAGATCGTCGTCGGTGACGATGTTTTTCGGAGGAAGATAGAGGTTGATGCATGAACTCAGCAAGAGGCTGGAAGCTGCTATGATAAAGCCGTATTTTTTCATCTTTCGCTCCTCCTAAAAATTTAAGTTGAGACCTACCGTGACCGTCTTGTTGAGAGGGTACATCCTTCCGTAGTCGGAATCCGGGTGCTCCGGATCGACGTATTTCATACCGGTCAGCGTGAAAATGTTGTAAGCGTTGGCGAAGATCCTCAGGCTCGTGTTCCTGAGTCCGAAATCCTGCAACGTGTAACCAAGTTCGATGCTCTTCAGGCGCAGATAACTTGTGCTGACTCTGTTGAAGGAAGAGTTCTTCAGAGGTGAGTGGCCTGTAAAGGCATGATCCCCGCTCACCCAGGCGAGAGTCTGGTCGTAAGGATTGACCATCTCGGCCGCAGGGTGCCAGCGGTCCAGATAAAGGTCGAGCGCACCGCCCCCGAAGGTGCCCCAAATCGAGTACAGAGGCTCGTCATACATATAAGAACCGAGGGCGGAACCCTGGAACAGGATGCTGAAGTCAAAGTTTTTCCAGCTTCCGTCGAAGGAGAGCGAGTAGTTCATCCAAGGAGTCTGGTCGAAAGCGTATGGATGCTCGTCCAAGCCGTTGATTTCGCCGTCTTCGTTCCAGTCGACGTATTTATAATCTCCGGGAAGCAGATTGTTCTCCTTGTACTGTCCGTATGTCCAGATATCTTCCCAGCCGGTGAACCTGCCTGCGCTTTCGTATCCGAACTGGATGCCCTGATAACGGTTCGTGAGATTGTCGTTGCGCCAGCGGTCGTAGCTGTTTCCATAAGGACCCTGGCCGAGAGCCGTGAGATATTTCTGGCGGGTGATTGTGGCGATACCCTTCACTGCGTAACGGAAGTCTCCGATCTTGTTGCGGTGGCTGAGTTCGAGTTCGAGTCCAAGGTTCATGTCGGAGTTGAGGTTCTCCACCGGAGCGGAGTTGCCGACGACGGTCGGAAGGGAAGAGGAATTGCGTGCGAAGATACCGGTCCTCGTGCGCGTGAAGTAATCGAAGGTGAACCCGAATAATCCGTCCCAGGCCTCGAAGTCGACACCCACATTGAAAGAATGGGAGGTGAGCCAGGAGATTTTGGTGTTGGGAAGCGATGAGGCGTCGGCTCCTTTCACCACGCTGCCGTCGAACAGATATGCGCCGGCATAGCCGTTGTAGCTGCCCTGGGTCGGGTTGTGCGCTCCGGCGGGATAGGTGTAACCTGTAATCCACTGATAGTTGAGGCCGCTGTCGTCGCCGAGCGTGCCGTAGCTGATCCTGAACTTGAACTGGTTGATGAACGACAGGAAGGAAAGATCCTTGAACCATGGTTCCTGCGAGATGCGCCAGCCTGCGGAGATTGAAGGGAAAAATCCCCATTCATATCCGGGTGCGAACTTGGAAGAACCGTCGTAGCGAAACTGACCTTCAAGCAGATAACGCTCGTCGTAAGAGTAGTTGAGGCGTCCGATGAAAGACTGGTAAGCCAGGTCGTAGAATGAGCCTATGTTGCTGTCGATGCCGACGAAGGTCGACTCGACGTTGTCCTTGAGGGCGGTGAAATACGGAGAACTGAAGATGAGGTCGCCGTAGAAGTAGTAATTGTCGCCGGTCCTGCGCTGAACCTCCATGCCGAGCATGGCCCCGACTTCGTGTTTGTCGAAGGTGCGCTCGTAGTTGAGCAGTATCTGGGCCATCATCTGCTGTTTGGTATAGTTCTGGCGCGTAAGCCTGTCGGTGTGGTCGGCGTATGCCTTAGCGAGATACTCTCCCGTCAGTTCGTTCTTAGCATAGAGGTTGTAGGACTTGCGGAAGGCCTCGTTGTCGTCCAGGCGGAAATCGAAGCTGCCCATGCCCTTGAGCGAAAGGCCCTTCAGGAAATCTGTGAGAGTGCCGAAGTCATATTCCAGCGAGATGGAAGACTGGAACTGTTTCTGCCTGTATTTCTTGTATCCGGACACCTCGGAGCTCATCATGGCGACGGTGTTCTGTTCGAGATTGAGACCTTCGTAGTTGAGCATCGTCCGCCCTTCGTCTGCGTAAGCAGGGAAGAGGACGCCCTGTTTCCAGAGGTTGCGGATAAGGGTCACTGCGTCAGAATCAGGAGTGTTCCTTTCGTCGGCAAGACCGCTGATGTTCAGGTTAATCTTGAGACCTTGGACCAGTTCTGCCGTGATTCTCGAGCGCAGATTGTATTTGTTGTAATTAAGGTCTCCGCTCTTGAAGAAGCTCTGCTGATATTGATATCCCATGCTGACATAGTACTGGATCTTCCCGGTGCCTCCGGAGATGCTTATGTCGTGCTGGCTCTGAGGAGCCCAGCCGGAAAATACAAGAGAGTTCCAATCCTCTGCCGTGCGGGAGCCGTTCCGGTAGAGGTCCATGTAGTCCCGGGTGAAGGCGATGGTTCCGGTACCGTCGGACTTGTTCATCGATTGCTCGTTGTAGAGGGTCATCGCATCGATGGCGCCGGCAAGTTCAGGCATAGTCGAAGGGAACTGGAAGGTGAAAGAGCCGTTGTACCTGACTTCGTTCTTGCCTTCTCCGCCCGATTTGGTGGTAACGAGCAGAACTCCGTTGCCTCCCCGCAGGCCATAGATGGCTGCCGATGCATCCTTGAGCACGGAGACGTTGTCTATGTCGTTTGCATTGAGCCGCTGGAAGTCTTCAATCGTACGGGGGACGCCGTCGATGATGACGAGCGGACTGCCAAGGCCGCGGATATCGAAACTATTGCTGTAGCTGCCCGGCTCGGCGGACTTCTGCCAGACGCGCACGCCGGGGAGCCGGCCGGTGAGCATGTTCTGAGGGTTCTCGGATTTGGTTCTGAGCATGTCGTCGCCATTGACTCCGACAACGGATCCTGTTATTGAGCCTTTCTTCCTTGTGCCGTAGCCTACGACCACGACGCTCTCTAGATAGGTGCTGTCCTCGGAAAGGACCGCATTGATTTCGCTGCGGCCGTCCACGCTCTCAAAGTGCGTGGTGTATCCCAGACAGGAGAATACCAGAATCGCGTCAACAGGAGCCGTGATGATGTAATGTCCGTCCAGGTCGGTTGCCGTACCGGATGTGGTGCCCTTGATGAGCACGCCCGTGCCCGCAAGCGGCTGCCCGGTCCCGTCGAAGACGGTTCCGGTGATACGTATCGTCTGGGCGGAGAGGCTCAGCGCGATCAGCAATCCTGTGATTGAGAGAATCAACCTTCGTCCCATATAGTCGTATTACTTTTTATTCAGGATATAGTGCGCCAATACCGCATATTCTGCGGCGTAGGCGAATTCGAACATGCCCTCAGTCTTGCAATAGGTCTGGATGGTGTTCCATGGACAGAGCAGGTTCGGTGGAAGCAACCCCTTGTAAAGATTGTTCTCGAATGCGTAGTCGAGGTTGTGCTGGAAGCTCATGACCTGAAGATCTACGTTCGGGTAGTAAGGCGACACGTCCACCCAACCGCGCAGCAGTACGCTGTTGAACCAGTTGGAGAAACCGTCGACCGGATATTCGTAGCATCCCTCGATACCGTCAGACTTGACGGCGAAGTAGCGGAATGCTGCGGAAGAGGTGTAGGTCATATCGTCCAGATATGCCTGCTCTCCCGTAATTCTGTAAAGGTCGGCAGCGCCCGAGAGCATCGTACCCGTATTGTACGTGTAAAACACTCCGCTTGCGCGCTGTTCCTCGTTGTTGGCCCTGTAGGTCACGCCGTCCACCTCCTCATAGTTGACGCCGTCGCCTTTGGCCCCAAGCATGTCGTAATAGACGCCCTTGTTCTTGTTGTAGAGATTGTTCTTCTGGAAATCGTAGACCTTGCGCGCATACATAAGGTAGTATTCGCTCTTGTCCATCGTCTCCACGAGTCTTTTCTTGTCGGTTCCGATATAATGGTGCACGGCCGTCACATCCTTATCCTTGTAGTGTTCGGCAAGGCGGACGAGCGGGCTTATGAAAGGACCGTTCGAGCACGAGTGTTTGGTGATGTATCCCGGCCCCCAGACGATGCCCCCGTGCTCGGTGCCGTCGCTCTTGAGGGTACAGTCCCAGCCGTCGATGACATAGGATGCAAGATATTCGGCCTTGACCAGATATTTTTCTTCTCCGGTGATCCTGTAGGAGTGGAGAAGTTCGCGTACGAGCCACTCCTGGTCGTCGTAGACGTTGTTGATTCCGTCGACGGCTGCCGTATGGGGGCTGGTTCCGCGGTTTACTCCGTAAACGGACCAGTCCGCACGGCCGGTGTATGAGATCAGGCTGAAGGTCCCTTCATACCAGTCGAGGCCGCTGATCAGTTCGGAGAGAACCCCGCTCCATGTGCCGTAATACTGATCATAGAGCGAGGCGTCTCCGGCTTCTTTAAGTTCTGAGATCCCTGCGAGAAAAGCGTTGACGGCTTCGATCGAAGACGTGTACATCCAGACGCTGGCCTTTTCCGACGGGCGGGTGCCGGTGAATGGGTTGTAGTACCTGTACATGGTCTTGCCGTCGAAATAGAATTTCCTGGCCGCCTCCAGAATCCGGAGGGAGCGTGTCAAGTCCTGTTTTGCGTCGGAAAGTGCGTCTTTTTTATCCGTCGGCTGCACCTCAATGGGATCGTCAGGATCTACAGGCGTCCTTTCCGTACACGCAGTACAGCTGGACAGGAAAGCCAGCAGTACTGCATATAGGAAAAGGGTTCGTTTCATTATTCAAGTACGATGCTGTGGAAAGCGAGCTTGCACTCGTCGTCGTTCTCCTCGCCCTTGTAGACAGCTATGGCGATGATTACGTTGCTGCCGTCGTAAGCAGAGAGGTCGAACACAAGTTTGGTGTAGTCGTCAGGGTTGTCCTTTCCGCCACCCTCGCTGATCATCTTGTATGCGCCGTCAGTTCTCTCGAGAATATTGCGGTCGTCCGGTCCCTTAAGGGTCTCCGACGCCTCGAGGTTGGCAACTTTGCAGTCCTCGGTAATGGCGATGACCTTGAACCAGGTTGCGTTGTTGGTGTTGAAGTTACGTACGCGCATGGTCATCTTGTCTGACCCTGCTGCGATAGGGAGCTTGGCGTATATGTAAGCCTGAGGCTCGTCGAGCGAAGTTGCAGTGCCGCCACCGTTGGTCTTGATCACGAAGCCCTCGCCGGGGAAAGGCTCGGTGTCTTTGTGGACAGGAACCATAGCCCAGTATCCCATGAGGTGATTCTGGCTGCGCCAGGAACCGTACGCTTCGGCGTAGTTGTCGCGGTCGCCGCCGATCTCGGAGATCCCGGTGAAAACCTTGGTCTGGGTGACAGGCATCGTAGAGCGGACCATTTCCTTGGTCATGTGCCAGTTGGTTCCAACCTCCGTGAGTTCTTCGCCCGGGCACCATCCCCAGTCGCTCGGACGCTCCTTGGCGAAGACGATGCGGCGAAGTACGAGCTGATGCCAATAGTCACCGGTCTCTGCGCGGTAGATGCCGATAGCGATGTAGATGGTCTTTCCGATGTAAGCGCTGAGGTCGTATTCGAAGTCCGGACGATCGCCGTCACCGTTGGTGTAGCTGTCGTTGTCGTACTCGCAGATTCCGCCGATTCTCACGCCGGTAGGGTCAGCTGCGGTGGGATCTACTACCATGACGCCGAACTTTGCAAGTCCTCCGTGGGTGCGGAGCTTCAGGTACATCTTGCAGTTGTCGGCAGTGATAGCCTTGCGGCCGAACACATAGGAGTCGAAGTTCTCAAGGTCGGCGGGGTTGTCCTGATGTCCCTGGTTTGCGTCATTCCTGATCTGGACGGTAGTTCCCTCATTCTGCTCCTCAAGCCACCCGATGTGTGAGTAGCCGACATAGCAGTAGAAGAAGTCGGTAGACCAGTCGAAGTGCGGATAGTCGTCTCCGTTGCGTCCGCCTCTGAACTCATTGTAGCTCCAGTCCTGGGCTGCGGCTTCGAGCTGGGAGAGTGTGAGTTCAGGGAGAACCTCGAGCGCGCTCATGTTGATGGCATCAAGCGTGACGACGTAGTTGTCTGCCGCCTTGAAATCGGTCTTTGCGACCGTCTTCTCGACTGTAGGGCAACCTTTGGCCGTGAAGGTGAGTTTGTAGTTGTCCAGGATAAGGTTCTCGAACTTGAAAGCACCGTCAGCAGCGGTCACGAGAGTCTGTGCTCCGCCGTTGAGGTTTACGGTTACATCAGCGAGAGGGGCTTCTCCCATATAGACAACGCCCTCGATCACTGCGCAGGCAACTTCCATGATTGCATCGGCAGTAGCAACGCCATCCTTGAACGAAGCGGCTGTGAGGGCGATGGTTGCATCGGCGAAGCCGGTCTTCTTGAATACTACGCTGCACTTGTCCTGAGGTACGTTCGCGATAGAGTAGGTACCGTCTGCTGCGGTAACGGCTGTAAGCTCTCCGACGGCGACATTTACGTCTGCAAGTGCAGAACCGTCGTCTGCGGTAACGGTTCCCCGTACCGTTCCGGTCTTGGTCGCCGGAGTGTCTTCTTTAGGCTTCCCTTCCTTGTTGCAGGATGTGGCTGCCATTGATCCGACCAGAAGAAGGCCGGCCATCATCAGAAATAGATGTTTTGTTTTCATGTGGTTTGTATTAATGGGTTTGGAGTCAGCGTTATTTTACACGCAAAACTAAAACCATCAGATTAACCTGTCGGTTATTCATGGATTAATTTACGAATTATTTTTGTTAATCGGGTTATTTTTTTTAATTTTCGGGGTATATACGGTTAATTATGAGGAGGTCTAAATATTTTCTAGCATTAATCGCCATTTTTTGTGCGTTTGCCCCGGCTTTCGCCCAGGGACTCAGATTCCAGGGTATGGACAAGCGCATCGCGGAGAGGACTTCATATGATGTCTTCGGCGACAAGCGAGTCAGGCTCGACGGCTGGCTCTCCATCTGCTTCTCGATGTGTACATACAACACATCCGATTTCGGTTACATCCTCAGGATCACCGACCAGGGAGAATCCGGCTCCATCTGGAACCTTTCTTACGACAGGGGGCAAAGTCTTACGATGCGTCTCAACGAAGAGGGAAGGTTCAGCCTCATAAAGGCGGAGCTCGACAAGGAGAACCTTCCTCCGCTCAGATGGGTTGATGTCAAGCTTGAGTTCAACTCCCACAAAGATTCAGTTTATCTTTCGTTGGGAGACAAGGTGTTCGCTGAGAAGGCGGATCTGCCGGATACCTTCTTTCCGAAAATTCAGTTCGGACGCAGCGGTTTCATTATCGACGTTCCCTCATTTGCCATCCGTGACCTGCGGGTTTCGGGTGACAAGACAGAATACTCTTTCCCGCTCGACGAGTCTGCCGGGACCAGTGTAAGGGACCGGCTCTCCAGGATCAAAGGCAAGGTCACGAATCCGACTTGGCTCATCAGGGAATCCCTGGAGTGGTCTCAGATCGCAGAACTCCACTGCTGGACCAACGCCGGAGCCAATTATGATCCGGAAAGGAAGTGTTTCTATTATTTCAGCAGCGACTCCTTATATACATATGACGTGATATCCGGCCAGGTCAGCGAACGCCGCGTCCACTCTCCGCTGTCCATTAATCTCGGCATGAGCTTCATGCGCGAAGGCAGGCTCTATGCTTACGAGCCGTTTTGTTACGGCCGGCAGGAAGGCGCTCCGACTATAGCATGCCTCGACCCTGAGGCCGGAAACTGGACAGTCGTGAGCACTGACCATCTTTCGCAACCGTTCCACCACCATGCTTCGTTTATGCGTGGAGACCGCTTCGAGTTTTTCGGCGGCTTCGGAGAGAAGATGTACAACGGTGAATTCTACGCGCTGGACGAGCATTACCGCTGGCATCGCGATACTCTCATCGACAACACTACGCTTTTCCCGCGCTACTTTACGGCCATGGGCCAGCAGGGTGATCTGGTCTACGTTTACGGCGGTATGGGCAACGAATGCGGCGAACAGATCGTAGGGCGCAGGTACTTCTACGACCTGCACCGCATCGATCTTGGCAGCGGATCGTGCGAAAAGCTCTGGGAGCACGAATGGGCGGGGGAAGACTGCGTGCCTGCAAGGACAATGGTCATAGACGGAGATAAATTCTACGTCCTGTGCTATCCTGAATACAAGAGCGTGTCGCGCATCAGCCTTTACGAATTCGCTATAGAAGATGGTTCATACAGGGTTCTTGCAGATGAGATTCCGATCATCTCCGACAAAATGTTCACCAACGCGGCGCTTTACCTCGACAGCGATCTCAAGAAATTCTTTGTCACCACGCTCGTCTTCGACGATGACATTCGTTCGACCCTCAAGATATACTCGCTGGCATACCCGCCGCGCTCGTTGGCAGAAGTGGAGGCAGGCGGATCCCGTCAGGTCTCCTGGCTGGTCATATTCGGGCTGATCGCCCTGGTCGTGATCCTTGCAATCATCTTGTACATCCGCTACAGACGCGAAAGGGCCCGGGCAAGATACGGCTATCTGCTCTCGCGAAGTCATCCGGAAAAGAAAAAATTCTCACAGCCCGACAGGGCAAACGCCATTTATCTTTTCGGTGATTTCCAGGTGAACGACAAAGACGGCAGGGATATTACCGGGCGTATCTCCGCCCAGCAGAAAAAGCTCCTCTGGCTGCTCGTCAAATACAGCGACTCCCAGGGCGTGTCGACCTCGAGGCTGAGCAGCATCTTCTGGCCGGACAAGGAGGAAGAGAAAGTCAAGAATTCTCGCGGCGTAGCCATCAATCACCTCAGGAACAGCCTGGCGGATGTAGAAGGCCTCTCGATAGTTTTCGACAAGGGCTATTATCGTCTGGTGCTGGGCGAGCCGTGCTACTGCGACGTAGTAGATCTGCTCGGGCAGGTCAGCTCCAGGGAACCTGATATGGACAGAATACTTTCGGTCCTTTCGCGCGGCAAGTTCCTCAAGCACGTCGATGATCCTGTCTTCGACTCTTTCAAGAGCAGGATCGAGAACGGCGTGTCGCCTGTCCTCCAGAGCGAGATCGTCCGACGATATAGGTCGAACTCATGGCAGGAGGTCATCGAAATCGCCGATATGATCCTGTATTTTGATCCGCTCGACGAAACTGCTCTCAAATATGCGACAAGCGCACTGGTACGCATCCAAAGGAATGAGGACGCGCTGCTGCGCTATGCTGCATTCACTTCTGAATACCGGAAGGTGAACGATTCCGATTATCCGGTTCCTTTCGAGAAGACTATACTGTGATCATTGTTTCCCCGGCTGGTTTAGGATGGATATC
>CAMJJO010000024.1 GCA_946406095.1 uncultured Bacteroidales bacterium
GTATTTCTTTTCGACCACGAGGCGGAACATATATTCGTTGAACCATTCGTCGGTCATGATTATGTTGCCCTTCCAGCCGGTGTCGCCCCAGCTGTTCTCCACGAGCCACTTCTGAGCCACACCGTCCTTCAGGTCCACGCCGATAAGCGTCATGGCGTGGCTGGAGCCGCTGGCGTGGGTGAGCACGCGCTGCTTCTTG
This sequence comes from uncultured Bacteroidales bacterium, assembly GCA_946406095.1. GTDB lineage: Bacteria > Bacteroidota > Bacteroidia > Bacteroidales > UBA932 > Cryptobacteroides. The sequence goes on from CAMJJO010000024.1 coordinate 200, forward strand.
TCCATTGTATACTTCACGCCGAGAAGGCTCTCATAGTCGAAGTTGGCGATGTCGGCAACGCCGCGTTCGCGGTCCAGGAACTTGCCCACATCGCAGGAGAAATACATCGCGTCGCCGCCCTTGATGGAAGCGATGGCCATCTTCTTGATGTCGTCCAGAGGGAGGTTCACGTAGAGCCAGTTGTGGCCGTCGTAGGTGTGGCGGTCGTATTCGATCTCGTAGACCTTGCCGTACTCGCGGGCAGGGTCGTTCATGAACATTATATAGTTGTTCTGCAGGTCGTAGCCCACGAACTCGTTATAGAACTCGATGGGGGTGTAGGTCTTGGTGCTCACCACATTGCCCTTGCTGTCGCGGCGCGTCCACTCGAACTCAGTGGGAGGCACGCCCAGGGTGAGGACGAGGATGCGGTAGACCTCCTTCAGCATATCCACCTTCATCTTCTGAAGATCCGCCTTCTTGCCTGCATCGCGAAGCGCAAGGCCATCCTGGCGGAGCAGGGTGGAGAGTTGTCCGCGGACAGCGGAAGTGCTGTTGGCGGTGAGGGTCTCGGGGAAGATCTCCGCAGGCACCACGCCATACTTGCTCACAAGGTCGGCAACTCCCGTGAAGGTGCCGCCGTCGCCAATGGGATGCGCGAAGAGCCAGTCCACGGTGCGGTCGTCAATGGGCTTGTTGCGGGTGTCGATGACTGCCTGAAGGAAGAGGTTGGCCTTCTCCAACTGATCGTAGAAGAAGCAGTAGTTCTGGCTGAACTGGAACTCGCCCAGGTCGAAGCGCTCGATGGCGGATGCGCGCAGAACGTTGAGGCCGGTGAAGAGCCAGCAGCGTCCGGAAGACTTCTGGTTGGTGCGGCCTACCGTCTTGACCACATCGGAGAAGTGGGTGTCGATCATCACCGCGCGGTCGGCATTCTTTGCGAGCGTGGCGAGGGGAGTGGTGTTCATTGCGTTGCGCAGGGCCTTGTCGGTGGCAGTGCCTTCGTAGCCTTTGCGGATTTCACCGAGGGTGCCTTCGTCGAGGCCTCCCTTCTGTGCATAGGCACTCACGCTGAGGAGCACCATTGCAATTGCAAGTATCTTCTTCATATTCAGTTAGTTATTATCTTCTTCGTCTAAATTGGATGCAAGCTCCGAGGGGATTATCGAACTGCGGCCGCCGATCATTCTCCCGCCGGACTTGAGACCGGCGTTGGAACGTTTGCGGGTGGCGCCCAGTTTCTCGAGCTTGGCTATCTTCTTCACCACGCTCTGGTTCGATTCCGTGAGCAGACGGGTGGACTCCCCGTAGCTCTTGCCCAGATCCTTCAGTTTTTCGCCCACCTTCACATATTCCGCCATCCAGTTCTCCAGCACGCTCATAAGTTCGGATGCTGTCTTGTAGACTTCCTGGATGTTGCGCTGCTGGTCGAACTGGCGCCAGGCAACCAGAATCATGTTGAGCACTATGGCCAGCGACATTTGGCTGACTATCAGCACCCCCTGGTTCTTGGCCTGCTGCCAGAGCAGGGGTTCCTCCTCCTGCATCAGCCGGAAGGCGTTCTCTATGGGGATGAACATCAGGTTGTAATCTATCTTCTTGCGCCCTTCGGGGATGTAAGATGCATAGTCTTTGCCGCGGAGTTCGTCCACATGGCCGCGTATGCTGGCGACGTGGGCTTTGGCCAGACGGCTCCGGTCTTCGGGCGTTATGGCCTGTTTCCACTCCACGAAGGCCTTGAGGCTAACCTTTGAATCCACAATCACCTCGCCGCCGTCGGGGTAGTGCACTATCACGTCCGGAATCATTGTGCGGCCGTCGTCGCTCTTGATCTCATGCCCGAATTCATCGCGGATGACACCTTGCACGTCGAAGTTCACTCCTTCCTGCAGGCCGCTCTCGCGGAGAAGGTCCATCAGCAGCATCTCGCCGAAGTCGCCCTGGGTCTTGCTCTGGCCGGTAATGGCGTCTGCAAGTGCCTGAGCCTGACTGCCCACATTCTTGCTCTGCTCGGAAAGAAGATGAATCATCTTTTCCATCGAGCCGCTGCGCTCCGCGTTCTTCTCGTCGGATTGCTTTACGCTCTCGCTGAATTCCTTGAACTTTTCCTGTATGGGCTTCAGGAGCTCTTCCACGCTCTCAGCGCTGGTCTTGCGGAAATGTTCGCTGTTCTCGGCGCTCAGAGCCTTGAATGCATTGCGCATCTCTTCCAGCGACTTTGCCGCCTGCTCCCGGTCGGCCTTCAGAATGGCCTCCTGCATCTCGCGCTGCTCTTTTGCCGCCGCTTCCCTCTGCGCATGCAGCTGCTTCTGCGCTTCCTCCTGCGCTGCAAGTTTCGCTTCCAGCCCGGCTTTCTTCGCCACCAGAACGATGATGGCAACGACTGCCAAGGCGAGCAATATGCTGAGTATGATAGTCAAAGTATCCATATCACCAAATATACAAAAAAAACTAACGGGAACGAAGCGGTGCGAGCGCAACGATCAGGCCTATCAGTGCAACCCCGGCGGCGGAGAGCAGCACGTCGGTGAAGCGCAGCACCACGGGATAGGCGTCCACTACGAAGTTGCCGGGCATCTTTACGAGCCCGAAGTGCTGCTGCAGCAGCGCCAGGCCCACCCCGAGCACCACGCCCGCGGCCATGCCCAGCAGGGAGATCAGCCATCCTTCCAGGAGGAAGATCCTACGTATCAGGCGGTCGTCCGCGCCCATCGCGCGCAGCGTCTCCATATCCTCCCGCTTTTCGATTATGAGCATCGAGAGGGATCCGAAGATGTTAAGCGCGACGATGATGACTATGAACATCAAGATCAGGAAGATGGCAGCCTTTTCGTAACGCATCATCTTGTAGAGCGCTTCGTCCTGCATATAGCGGTCCTGCACGGTGAAATCCGCCCCCAACTGCGAGCGCAGGCCCTTCAAAAAGCGCCGCTGCTGCCTGGAGGTCAAGCCATCGGCAAAGCGAACCTCTACTGCTGAAACTTCCTCCGAATAGCCTGTGAGAGAGCGCATTACGCCAATCGGAAGGATGATGGTCCCCTCCGCTCCGGAGTCGGAGGTATGGGGGATGTCCAGGATGCTGGAGGCGTAGACTTCGGCGGTGTGAAGGGATGCTGCCGGGTTGGAAGGGGAGATGGTGCCCCTGCGCTCGGGATACCAGGCCCGGATGGGGGAAAGGAACTTGGGATTGATGCCCAGATTCCAGGCCAGGTCGCTGCTGACTACCGCCAGTTCAAGGTCTTCCCGCTTGAGCTGGAGGCCTGTTTCTTCGGCGTAGACATCATCCACTCCCTTGGCGTTCACCACGCTCTGCCTGCCCTCGTAGGATATGAAAATCTTATCGCTGATGATGCTGGAGATGCTGCCCGCTTCCGGGGCATCGTAGAGCCAGTCGAACGCCGGCCCATCCGGCACGAAAACCTTTCCCTCTGCCGGCACGATGCGTATGTCCGCCTCGACGGAGGACAGATTCTTCTCTATTATGCCGTTGAACCCGTTGAAAACCGACAGCACCAGGATGAGCGCCGCGGTCCCCAAAGCCATGCCGGCCGCACTTATCGCAGAGATGATGTTGATCACATTGTGTGATTTCCGTGCGAAAAGGTAACGGCCGGCTATGTAGAGGGGCAGTCTCACTTCTTGAGGAGTTCGTCTATGTGTTCTGCATAGTCGATGGATGTATCCAGATAGAACGTGAGTTCAGGCACTATGCGAAGCTGCTTGCCGACTTTGCGGCCGAGCTCTCCGCGGAGGATGCGGTTCTGGTCTTGAAGAGATCCCATCACCGCCGACTGCTTTTCGGAAGGGAAAATGCTGACGTAGACCTTCGCCACCGAAAGATCGGGGCTGATCCGCACTTCGCTCACGGTCACCATGGCGCCGCCCCATGCGGCCATACCCTTGGCGCGGATTATCTCCGCGAGGTCTTTCTGTATTTCCCGGGCAACTTTGAGCTGCCTGGTGGAGGGAGCTTTTTCCATATTACTTGACGATGATGATGTAGTAGTCTTTCTTACCCTTCTGGGCGAGTATGTATTTGCCGTCGATGATGTCGGCCTCGGTAATCTGCCCGGCGGGATCGGTGAATTTGTCTTTGTTGATGCTGACGCCGTTCCCCTGGATCATCTTGCGGGCCTCTCCCTTGGAAGGGAATACCGCGGTCTCCACGGCCAGGAAATCCTGTACGGGGCAGGGGAGCTTGTCTTTGGAGATCTCGAAGGTGGGCACTCCGTCGAACACCGCTAGGAAGGTGCGTTCGTCGAGCTTGCGCAGATCTTCCGAGGTGCTCTTGCCGAAGAGCATCTGCGAGGCCGCCACAGCGTTCTCGTATTCCTTCTCCCCGTGGACCATGATGGTAACCTCCTTTGCCAGAAGCTTTTGCAGGGTCCTGCGGCCGGGATCGGCGCGGTGCTCCTCGATCGCAGCCTCGATCACGGGACGCTCGAGCATGGTGAAGATCTTGATGTAGCGCTCGGCATCGTCGTCGCTCACGTTCAGCCAGAACTGGTAGAACTGGTAGGGGGTGGTGCGTTCGGGATCCAGCCAGATGTTCCCCTTCTCGGTCTTGCCGAACTTGCCTCCGTCGGATTTGGTGATGAGGGGGCAGGTGAGGGCGTAGGCATCCTTTCCGAGCACCTTGCGGATGAGTTCGGTGCCGGTGGTGATGTTGCCCCACTGGTCGGCGCCACCCAGTTGCAGACGGACGCCGTTATGCTGGAAGAGATAGAGGAAATCGTAACCCTGGAGCAGCTGGTAGGTGAATTCGGTGAAGGACATACCCTCGCTGGAATCGCGGCTGAGGCGCTTCTTCACGGAATCCTTGCTCATCATATAGTTGACAGTGATCAGCTTGCCGATGTCGCGGGTGAAATTGATGAAAGTATAGTCTTTCATCCAATCGTAGTTATTCACCAGCTCCGCCTTGTTGGGAGCATCCGACTCGAAATCCAGGAACCTGCCCAGCTGGGCTTTGATGCACGCCACGTTGTGGGCGAGGGTGGCCTCGTCCAGTAGGTTGCGCTCGGCGCTCTTCATCGAAGGGTCGCCAATCATGCCGGTGGCTCCGCCCACGAGTGCATAGGGCTTGTTGCCGCAGGCCTGGAAGTGCTTGAGTATCATTATGCTGACCAGATGCCCGATGTGCAGGGAGTCCCCCGTAGGGTCGATTCCCACATATGCCGACATAGGGCCTTTGGCAAGTTCTTCTTCTGTTCCGGGAGTGATGTCGTGAATCATTCCCCTCCATTTCAGTTCTTCTACAAAATTCTTCATCGAATGATTATCTAATAACTTACAAATTTGGGCAATTATTGCTAAATTTGCAAGTTGCAGAAACCAATAATAATAAATATGAGAAAGAACATTGTTGCAGGAAACTGGAAAATGAACACCACAGTTCCTGAGGGCGTACAGCTCGCAAAAGAAGTTGTCGAAAAGAGTAAAGAAGTTCCCGCAGAAGTCGGCCTCATCGTGGCCACCCCCTTCACCCACCTCTGCCCCGTGGCGGAAGTCGTGGGAGGCACCCGCGTGGAACTTTCCGCTCAGAACTGCGCCGATAAGGAAAAGGGCGCCTACACCGGAGAGATTTCCGTGGGTATGATCAAGTCTACCGGAGCCACCTGGACCATCCTCGGCCACTCCGAGCGTCGTCAGTACTATGGCGAGACCGATGCCAAACTCGTGGACAAAGTCCAGCTCGCACTTGCTGCAGGCCTGAAGGTCATCCTCTGCGTTGGCGAAAACCTCGACGAGCGTGAGGCCGGCAAGCACTTCGACGTAGTGAAGGCCCAGACCGAGAATGTCCTCTTCCACTTCACTGCAGAGGATATGAAGAATATCGTGATCGCCTATGAGCCCGTCTGGGCAATCGGCACCGGCAAGACCGCTACCGCCGAGCAGGCTCAGGAAATCCACGCCTGCATCCGCAAGGTGCTCGCCGGAAAGTTCGGCGCACAGGTCGCAGACGACACCACCATTCTCTACGGTGGCAGCTGCAAGCCTTCGAATGCAAAGGAACTCTTCGCCCAGCCCGATATCGACGGAGGATTAATCGGCGGTGCTGCGCTGAAATCTGACGATTTTATCGGTATTGCGATGTCGTTCTAAATCTCCACGACGGCATCCGCATATTTTGCGGTGGCCTGCCGGTGAGAGATAAACAGAATGGTCTTGACCCCGTGATAGCTGTTGCAGATATTCTGCAGCAGCTTTTCTTCTGTCTCGGGATCGAGGGAGGAAGTGGACTCGTCCAGGATCATCACTCCACCGGGGCGCAGCAGGGCCCTGGCGATGGCAATCCTCTGGGCCTGGCCCTCGCTCAGGCCGCTTCCGGTCTCGCCGCAAGGCGTATCCAGCCCCTTGGGAAGGGAATAGACGAACTGCGCCATGGCAGTGTCCAGGGCGGTGCGGATATCCTCTTCCGTGGCCTTTGGTGCGGCCAGCTGGAGGTTGGATCGGATGGTCCCGCTGAGAAGCGAATTCCCCTGAGGGATATACATGAAGTTCCCGCGTAGTGCGGATCCTGCCGGCTGTCCGCCAATCGTAATATCTCCCTTCTGAGGCTTGAGAAGTCCAAGAATCAGGCGTATCAGAGTGCTCTTGCCCGCCCCCGTCTGCCCGGAAATCACCGTAAAGCTGCCGGCCGGGAAGGTGCAGGAGAAATCCTCGAGGACCTTAGAGTCCCCGTCAGGATAGGAATAGTCGATGTGCGAAACCTCGATGGCCGGGGCTCCCTTGAGGGAAATGGCCTTGGAGGCAGGCTCCTCCTCGAGCTCTTCCAGTTCGATGATGCGCTCCACCGAAGTAAGGGCCTGGATGAAAGCGGGCACCTGGCGGCCGAACTCGGCAATCGGGCGCTGCACCTGGCCGACCAGCTGCAGGAATGCGGTCATCATACCGTAAGTCACCGTGCCGTGGAGTATGCCGAAGATTCCCCACAGGAATGCGGAGGCGTGCCCGGCCTGGAAGCCCAGGAACATCAGCCCGCGCGCTACTGCATTGTAGTTCAGGCGCTTGCGTGTGTTGTCCTCGATGTCTTTCTGCAGCCATCCGAACTTCTCCAGCACCCTCTCCACATTGGTAAGGGTCAGCACCAGGACCCTGTGCTGCAGGCTCTCCTGCATGTGCTGCTGGAGCTCGCTTTCGCGGGCGCGGATCTTTGCCATCAGGGCACGGAGCTGGCGGAAGAAGAGTTTGGATCCGAACACCGCCGAGAACATCAGTATCAGCAGCACCCAGAGCAGGTTGGGGGCGAGCATCATCAGGTAGGCAGATGCCGCCAGCAATTGCAGAAGGGTGACGGCCAGCCCCGGGATGCGGCAGATCAGCAGATCCGACACTACCCGGATATCTTCTTCCAGACGGTTGGTGGTGTCGCCGGAGAGAAAGCGCTCACGGCCGTCCCAGCGGCTCCTCATCACATGGGCGAAGGTGCTGATTCGCAGCTCGTTGCGTGCCTTGACCTCGCAGTAGCTCTCCCACCAGTTGGCAACTATGATGGTGGCGATCTGTACGGCCAGTATGCCAAGGAACAGGTAGATTCCGTTCCAGATGGGCTCCTTGCTGACACCGGTGGCAATATCCACCAGATGCTTGCTGGCCCAGACAAAGGCCAGCGATGCGCCTATCCTCACTCCGCCGATGAGGATAATCACAAGCATCCGCCACCTCACGGGCACGGACATCCTGCGCAGGGCGCGCATGCAGGTCTTGAAATCTTTCATTATTCTACCACACCTTCGGAGACCCAGGTGCCCAGAAGCTTATCCACGTCCGGGCCGGCCACTTCCGCGGTCACCTCGTAATTGTCTACCAGCAGTTTCACCAGATCCTCCTTGGTGAAATCTTTCCCTTCGACCTCCTTCCAAAGGAAAGCGGCCGTTTCGTTGAGGGAGAGGAGCTTGTTGAAATTGACCTGTGCCAGGCCTTCGCCCACGACCACATTCTCGCCGCAGATGGTGCGAAGGATGAATCCGTCTTTGATCTTCATATTGCTATTCTTCTGTAAATTGCTAAAATATAACGTCTTATGGGTTTGAGTGCGCGCCACCAGCCGCCCTTTCCGGGGGTGATCCTGCGCTTCCCTTTAAGTATCGCAGTAACCGTGCCAAGGACATCGTCCTGGGTGCATTTTTCCGTGCCTGCGATGTTACCGTCGCCCATCAGCGTAAGGCTGTCCCCATCTTTCAGTATGACCCTGTGGAGAACGTAGCGCGGGCCTTCCAGCCGCACGAGAACGATGTCCCCGACCTCCGCCGAAGGCATTTTCCGGAGGATGACGCTATCCCTTCCACCCCGGATGAACGGGAGCATGCTGCTTCCCAGGGGCGTGAAGTTGACCTCGCGTCCTTCCTCCATCAGCTTGGCCGCATCTTCCAGCAGCACCTGATTCGCGACAACCTTCTTATCCATTTGCAACCGCGTTATGGCATACAGCCGCCGCAGCATCGTCCGGCAGGCAGTCCAGTATGTAGCATGGGGCGACGGCCACCAGCCCTTCCAGCGTCCTGTGCCATCCCTCCGCAAGTTTCTGGAACGGACGGAAGGAGGATGCCGACGACATCAGCGTGGCATATGCCTGGATGGTGCCCAGGCGCTCTATCTTGTTGACGGGGGCCTGCCGGATGCGCACGATGGCCCCTACGGGCACGTCCTTGTTCTTGTAGCAGGGGGTCTTGCCGCTCCACGGCGATCCGAATACCCGCGCGCTGCCGTCCGGCATCAGGCGGAGTATGGGATTGTCGTCGTTGAGCAGCTCTGTGCCCGGGATATTCTTAATCCAGAGCTTGCTGTGGGTGCTCTTGCCGGTGCCGCTCTTTCCCAGGAACATGTAGCCCTTGCCGGCGTTCATCACCACGGACGAGTGCATCTCCAGTGCACCCCTGCAGGCGGTGGAGAAGGCGAACATCAGCATCAGGGTGTTGTTCATGGCGAAGACATGCTCCTTGGGGTCGAGGAACTGCAGCTCGGCTTTCGAGAAATCGGCGTCGATGTGCGTGACGGATGCTTCCGGCAGCTGGGGCAGGGGACGGACTCTCACGAGCCATCCGTCTTCTGCTTTGAAGAGGGAGATTTCCGGGAATCCCGGGCCGTCGTCGCTGCGGAATATCAGCTCCGCACCGTTGTCGGACACCGACTCCGCAACCTTCAGGTCGAAGATGTGGTCTTCCTGCGGAGAATCGCAGATGAACGGTGTCAGGTTGGACATCGAATCCAATAAGGCCTCGCTTTCAGGCACCTCGATGCCAAAGCTGAAACCAGCCACTTTGTATGTTCTTGTATTGCTCATTTCCATTATAATATTTGCACTACCACCGCGATGCTGCTCTCTGCCGACCACAGCCATATCCTGTCTCCGTCCATCTTCAACACGGAAAAACTTGTCTTCTTGTTGTGAAGGTCGTCACCGGTCGTCCATTGGGCGGTGCCATCCAGGATCTGGTTTTCGCTGGAGGGCATTTCGCTCAGGCGCACTATGAAAAAGTCCGACATGTTGTCGGTGTGGACGCGGAATTCGCACTTGTCCTGATTGAACCCGATCTGGCACTTGAGGGGATCATAAAGGAAGGTGGTATATCCTTTGATCTCCATCCTGGGGGTCCTGTCTTCGATGAACTCTTCCGACAGTGTCTCCGTCCTGCAGCCGGCGAGGGCTGCAAGAACAAGTGCAAGTATGACTGCCCAATGCTTCATCGCAGATATATCTCCTTGGTTATCACGTCTTTACTGCCATCTTTGTTGAACACCTCGGCCCTGAGTTCGCCGTCTCTCGGAATCGCCCACATGCCGTCCGGGCCGGGGGTGATTCTCTTGCCGTTGAAGAACCACTCGATATCTTCGTTCACGCAGTTATATACTATCAGCGGAATGGAAGTGCCGCTCCGGAAGCTGCCGTCCCTGTTCCGCGGAGTGTCTCCGAAGTAAATGAATCGGGAGATGCCGCTGCGGTAGTTCTTGGTAGTGAACCGTCCGCTTGCCGAGAAGGATGATCCGTCGGCGTAGTGCACGCTGGCGGTATAGTCGTAGGTGGTGCGGGGTGTCAGGCCGTTTACCGAAATGCTGTATTTCCCCTCTTCCGAGCGGGCGGCATCTTCCCTGCCGGCCAGGTTCCCCTTGTAGGACCATTCGAACTTGCAGCTGTCCACGGGCCCCATCTCTTCGGCGATGTTCCAGGTGATGATCGCGCTGCTCTGGAAAACGGATATCTTCTCTATGCGGATGGGTTCTACCGCCCTGAAACTGATGGTGCCGTCAGCCTCGCTGCGGATGTCGGTGAGGGCCATTTTTCCGGGGCTGAAAACCGTCCTGCCCTCTTTTGGCCAGAAGATTGCCGAGTTGTCCAGAGAATCCGTCTTCGCAGGGACAATCTTTGCGCAGGGGTGCTCCGGATTGCAATTCACCTGGTTCAGTTTCCATCTTTCGAGGGCGCTGAGAGTGCGCTGGAAGTATGAGGAATAGCCTGCATCGGCATCGGACCTGTCTACCTGGTAAATCAGCATTCCCTGCCCGCCGATGTGGGCATCGTTGCCTTCGGAAGAGCGGTTTTCCAGCAGGTAGTATCTGTCTTTCTGGGTGGATGGCAGCTTGAAGTAATGCCCCCGGAGGTGGATGGGTTCCAGGCTGAATACGCCCCCGGAATCCAGCAGTTCGCAGATGCCGGTGCCGAGCATTTCCCTCTCGATTGCATTCAGGTTCGGGGGAGTGTTGCCGCCGTCGTTCTCGAGCCCGGTGTCCATCAGGCTGGTGTGGCCGAGACCCGGGCAGGTGCCGCCGCTGGCCTCGCCATCGGTGTCGTACATGTCCTTCAGCCCCATGATATGCCCGAACTCGTGGGCCAGCAGCCCGATGCCTGAAGGGGTGCCGTCCGAGTTGAGCTCTCCCGCCAGGGCAAAGCCTTTCAGCCTGACCCTGAGGGAGTAGGGGATGTCTTTGTCTTCCAGTTCGGTGTACTGCGGCCAGAACTGCTTCTCTCCGCCGCCGGACGACTCGGGAATGCCGGGCGTGATGAATAAGACATCATCTATGTAACTGTCCCCATTGTTGTCGTAGACGGAGAAGTCCATTTTGTCGTGCAGCGAGCGGTAGACAGTGAGCGCCATCTTGTATGCAAGGGCATCCCTCATGTAGGTTGAGTTCGCGCCGAAAGTATAGGAGTTGCCGTTGATCTTGAATGGCGGCAGCACGTCGAAGGTGAATTTGACGCTGTCCAGATACTGCGCGTCGAAGTAAGCGGCAAGTTCCAGCGCCAGACTGTCCAGGGATTCGGGGGAGAGGCTGATCTGGATGTCGGAGAAGTCCAGTGGAATGATGACTGCCCTGTGTGCTTTCTGCGCACCTGCCCTTTGCCCGGAGAGGCAAAGCAGGAACAAGGCGAGGATTATGGTCAGCACACGTTTCATCGCCCTAAAATTAATAAAAATAAGTATAAAAGCAAAGGGCCGCCAGCCTCACGGCCCTCGACCCTTAGACGTGTACTAAAACCTAAACCTGCAATATAGATGCAGATGGTTTTAGGAACGTTGCAAGAATTTTTTTAAATTTTGCAAAATTATTTCTTTGCCTCGGCGACAGAAGCTGCGCGGAACTCTTTGAGGTCCTTCATGAGTGCAAGAGCGGCCTTGCGGGCACGTGCACCAGCTGCCTTATTGCCCTTAACGAGCTGAGCTTCAGCGTTCACCTGGAAATCAGCGATTTCAGCATTGATTTTTTCAACAAGCTTTTTCATTTCTTTTGATTTTAAAGGTTTATAAAATAGTACTATTACGTAGTTTTAAGTTTCCAATCGGCAAGATAATCAATAAGTTAAAGAATTGCAAAGTTTTTTTTAAAAAATTGAGTTTTTTCAGCCTTTTTTGGTGTTGAGGCTGTTCATGGCACGGTCTGCACCGACCAAAACCCAATCTTTTACGCCCTGGATGACTCTCTCGCAGAGTTCGGGCATTTGCTTGGACTCTTCTTCCGACAGCCCGCCGAGCACATAATCGATCTGTGCTCCTTCCGGGAAGTCGTGGCCCACACCCATGCGGATGCGGGTGTAGTCCCTTGTCTCGATTGTCTCCTCGATGTTCTTGAGCCCGTTGTGCCCACCGTCGCTTCCGCTCTTTCTCATACGGACCGTGCCGAACGGAAGGTTGATGTCGTCGCAGATCACCAGCAGCCTCTCCGTGGTGACGGGAAGTTTGCTCAGCCAGTAGCGGACTGCATTTCCGCTCAGGTTCATATAGGTGGAGGGCTTGAGGAGATAGATGCTGCGGCCTTTCAGACTGATTACCGCAAGATCTCCGTAACGTTGTGTTTCAAAATGGATATTGGATGCGTGGGCCCACGCATCCAATACCATAAAACCCATGTTGTGGCGGGTTCCGGCGTATTCCGGGCCTATATTGCCCAGACCTGCCACCAGATAGCTCTCGCCTGCCATAATGGGAGCAATTTTTACTCGGCCTCAGTGGCTGCTGCGCTGGTGTCCACGTTGCGGGTGGTCTTGACGAGGCAGAGGATGGCGTCTTTGTCGGTGAGGATGGAAACCTTCTCGACCTTCACGTCACCGGCCTTGATCTTCTTGTCGAGGTCGAGATTGGTGATGTCGATGGTGATGTCGTCCGGGAGGTTCTCCATCTGGGCGCTGATGCGCAGGCTCCTTGCACCGGGAACGAACTTACCACCCTTCTGCACACCGATAGCGTGGCCTTCGAACTTGATGGGCACGTTGATGGCGATGGGCTTCTTCTCGTCCACTGCGAGGAAGTCGATGTGGAGGCAGTTGTCCTTTACGGGATGGAACTGGAGCTCGTGGAGAATCACGGAATAATTGGTCTTGCCGTCAAGGGTAAGGTCGATGATGTGGGAGTAGGGAGTGTTGATGAGGCCCTTCAGGTCTTTTTCGTTGACGGTGAAGAGAACGTTCTCGATACCATTTCCATACAGATTGCAAGGAACGAGGCCCTGCTTGCGGAATGCCTTGATGACGGCTTTGTTGCCAACCTCACGGGTCTGGCCGTTAAGTGCGAAATGCTTCATTTCTAAATGTTTAAAATGTGTTACTCAATCCGGGAAACTGGGCCCGGATCCCATTGCACCAAAGCCCCTGCGGGGTTTTATGAAATGCGGGCGCAAATATAGATATTTTTGATTATTCTACCAAATTTGTGGCTTTATTCCAGGCAAGTGTCTTGTAGAATTCGTTCAGCTGGGTGTCCCCGGCCCCCGGGAGATACATGCTGAGGCCGCTGTAATTCTTGATGGCTATCCCAAGGAAAGAGGGCGTCGCGGCCTTGTAGCTGATGCAACCGGCAAGGGCGGCGTCGAGTTCTGCCATCTCCTCTCCCGAAACCATCGCCTTGGCGAGGATGTCCCTGAAGTCGAAGAACCAGTGGTGGTCCGAGCGGTAGTAGCGTTGCACTCCGCTGAAGGTGGTGAGGCTGCCGATGCTGCTGCGGTAGTTGCTGAATAATTTCTTGCTGACCGTGGCCAGGGCGTCCAGACCGGATGTCCGCACCACGCTGATGGTCGCGGAGTGCTCCCGGGGCCCCTTGTCGTAATAATCGAAATACCTCTCGCAGAATGCGTCTATGTTAGGGGAATCTCCTATGAGATCGCTGATGACCGAGTAGTCGAAGCCCTCGGAAAGCACCTCCGTGGGGGAGAACGCCACTTTGTCCGCCACATCCTTGAATTCGTAGGCGACCTCTATCCCTCCCATAAGGCAGGCATCGAACAGAAGATAGTCCAGATGAATCGGAATGGCGGCCGCCATGCTCTGGATGGTCATCTCCCTGGAGTACCTCTTGCCATTCATGACCTCCACCTCGGCCCCGAAAGTCTTCACCTTCGGCCCGTAGTAGGAGTCATGACTGTAAATAGGAAGGCTGTCCGCCGGCTTTTTCTTCGAGAACTGGATGTAGCTGCCGCTGCTGTACTTCCCGGCAGGAAGCCATCCCGTGCCGTGCGAAGACACAACCAGCCCGTAGTGCGCATTGGGATAGAGTTCCGCAACCTTCTCCAGCACCTCCCTCAACACATCGGGTTCGCACGCCGAACGGGTCTCGTCGACGGTGAGGAGGGTGTCTGCATGGACGATGCCGAAATCTTTGTACAAGTGCACCAGATGCGATTTCGTGAGGTCGGTGAAGTTGTCATCCGACTTGGAGAAATGTGTGTATGCGAGCAATCTGTGCTTGGAATTGCGGAAAGGAAGATCTCCCTCCTGCATCACGCTGAGGTTGTTCCTGATGTCGCTGGAAAGGTTGTTGAAACCTGCGCCGTAAAAGACCATGACGAACTCCTCCCGGGGGTATTTGCTCCGGTCGGGCTCTTTCATGCAGCCGCAGAGAACTGCGATAGCTGCGATGAGCAGTATGGTCGTTTTTATGCGCATAACTTACAAATATACGCTTTTTTATTTAAATTTGCCTTGACATGAAAGGTTCCGAAGAGGGATTGCTGAAGTATTACCGCTATTATCTGCGTGTAGAGAGAAAGATGTCGCCCAATACCGTGGCATCTTACTGCTCCGATGTGGCCGCATTCGTGGCAGTGTTGGAGGAGGAGGCCTCTTCGAAGGCGGTGGATTTCCGAAAGGTGGACAGCGCTGCGGTGGTATCATACCTCTCGGAGCGGGCCGGAAAGGTCTCCAAACGGAGCCAGGCCAGGCAGCTCAGCGCCCTCCGTTCATTCTTCGACTGGCTGATCCTGGAAGGGGAGCGCAGCGAAAATCCCTGCGATATGGTGGATTCTCCGAAATTGGGCAGGTATCTTCCGGAAGTGCTTTCCGTAGAGGAGGTTACGAAGATAATCGAGGGTGTGGATACCGGTGGCTGGCAAGGCGTCCGGGACCGTGCGATCCTGGAGATTCTATATGGCTGCGGGTTGCGTGTGTCGGAGGTCTGCGACCTGAAGATTTCCAATGTTTATACCACCGAGAATTTCGTCAGGGTGATAGGAAAGGGCAACAAGGAAAGGCTCGTTCCCATGGGCGCCGCCGCGGTGGATGCCTTCCAGGAATGGATTTCCGAGAGGCCCGAGGCGGCGGCTCCGGCATACGACGACTTTGCTTTCATAAACCGCTTCGGCAAGCCGCTCAGCAGGGTGTCGGTGTTCAATATGGTAAAGAAGGCGGCCCAGGATGCGGGCGTCGATAAAGAAATCTCTCCCCACACTTTCCGCCACAGTTTTGCCACCCATCTGATAGAGAACGGTGCGGACCTTCGTGTGGTACAGGAAATGCTGGGGCACGAGAGCATCCTCACTACCGAGATATACACGCATATCGATTCCGCCACCTGGCAAAAAGCGGTGCTGGAGCATCATCCGCGTGGCTGATGCCCGGAAGCCTCGTTCAGGGGCGCTGCCCCTAATGTACCCCGGTTTTCGCGGATGATGCGAGGGTGGCATGTCCCTGAATACTGGTTTTGTCTGTTGCAAGTTATGGCGCTTCGCAGCTTTGCGCTAGGTGAGTTGCTGGCCGTGGCGGAGAGCCGCATTATTGCTTTATTCTTCGGCCAGGGCTTTGTTGAAGCACTC
>CAMJJO010000025.1 GCA_946406095.1 uncultured Bacteroidales bacterium
TCAACGGATAGAACGGAGGTTTCCTAAACCTTAAATACAGGTTCGATTCCTGTAGAGGCTACGAAGAGCCCTCGCCAAGACGGCGGGGGCTTTTCGTAGCCTCCATCACCTTGTTTAGCGGGGGAGGAATCCCCCTGCGCCCCCTCGGTCGCTGCGCTCCGAAATCTGCGTTTTACGCAAGTGTTTGATTATTAATACTTTACTAAAACAGGTCGCTCAAAAAAGACGACCTGTTTTAGCAATTGCCTGATTATTAGATTGATAGGGCGCGAAAGCGGGAGGTTCGATTTTTTCTATTGCCACTTGGACTATTATTCGATAGCGTAGAAACGGCCAACGGAATAGTGGAGATAATCGATATAGAATTGAACGGAGTATTCTTTACCATCGTCTTGTCCGCTAACCTGGTCAATAATCTCGCCATTCTTTGTAATAGTGAGTGAATAGGGCCCTGTGAGGGAGTAATACCATTCTTTAAAGTGCCCATTATCCTCGACCCTGGTTATAAGTGTATTATCATCAGTCCCGAAATCCATCGCATAACCATCAGTGTCAATTATCTTCCCTGTCGTTGACAATTTCCACCCACCTTCAATGGGGATTGCAACTGTCTTGTATGCCAGATTGGTATAGTAGGCATATTCCATTCCATCCCCTTGATAATCAATAATCCAAGAGCCATCATCGCCCTTCATAAAACTGATGGGACTTGTTGCCTTTACCAGCCATTGACGGTCCGGACCTCCTTCCCACCACTGCGCAATCAGTTGCCATTTATCAGCCACAGGATGAGTATATTGTCCGATATCCAAGTCATCATTGTTCACAGCCTTATCCCCTTGTTCAATAATAATTTCTAAAGCACGGATAGGTTCTACGGTGGCAAACATACATAGGGTGCTGAGTTCCTCCTTTAGAGACTTATCGCTCACCTTGGGACCATTTGGCTGCTGAATCTCGCACGAGATGGCAGCCATAGCTATAGCCGATAGTATAATAATCTTTTTCATAGCTGCCTAAAAATTGAATTCAACACCAAAACGACTTCCGTATCCCCAGAACTTGGAGCCGAGGCCTCCTTCCCAAAACACCGGACCGTATTTTATTCCAAGTAAGACTATCTCCAATTGCTTAGTAATGGAGTTCTTCCCCTTGTCAAGAATGTAATCATTGTGATACCACCAGTGATCTTCACCAATCAATTCAGAGTCGCTCCTGTTAAAGTGGAATCCGACTCCGAAACCGGCGGAGGAATAAATGAATCCTTTTCCCTCTGTAAAAAACTCTGTAAAATACCTTATCCTTATAGAAGGCATCAGGATAAAACTGTTTGCAAAAACCGTATGTCCTTCGGTGGCATCATAAGAATCATACACATCACCCCACATAGGGATCCAGCTGAGCCCAGCAGAGAGATCGATGTACTTGAACAATTTGTAATTGATATCGGCAGAAACTGGGAAAAAGGAATAGACTTTCCCATGGTAACGTCCATACCTTTCCGCCAATCCGACATCATAGGTGGGTCCTTCTCCACCATAGTCGTTTTGCATATATGTGTTTAAACTCACTGACAACCCCGCCCTCCAAGAGAATCTGGACACCTTCCAATTATCCTGCGCCTGGGCGGAAATAGTCGAGAGGATCAATACTATCTGAAGCAAAATGGCCTTTTTCATCAATTACGTTTTATAAATAAATACTTTTATTTACAAATCTTGCATACAAGCGACCATCGCGAGTGTCAGCCCATCCACTCCATAAAAGTTGCCGTAAAGGTACTAATAATCCAAGAATCGGCAAAATAGAAGTCAGAATGAATAGTGTACCCCAAGTGAAATATCAGCCTATTGATTAAAGCTTTTCTTCCCCTAGGTCGTCAGATTTTAGATAGTGTAAATGTGGATTACAAGGGTCTGGAATCCACTTTTTGAGTTCCCATATTCTTTCCAGATCCTCCAGAAAAAGGTTCGATAATATGTCACTTGGGGCTACTCTCTAAAAAGCGGATCAAAAGTCCGCTTTTTTTCGTGGCATTGTCATGCTTTCTTTGCATTGTTACACCCATGTTGTCGAGTATTATGACTGTTTGTCTGGCAAGGAAGGATGGCTGCTTCCGGCCATCAGTTTTTGTCTTTCCCGTTCAAAGTTCTCTATGAAATGAAGCTCCACCGGGGAAAGCTCATTACGGGTACGCTCTTCAAACTTGTTATATTCGGCATCGGCCTTCTCCTTGGCCAGTTTGGCCGATATTGTACCAGCATGCTGCAATAGTTCCTTGCCGGAGAGTTTCAGGAAATCGTCCAGCCGCTGTATCCAGTCGCTCATATACATAGGCTTGTGCTCCTTGGCCTGAAGTTCGGCATAGTCCAGATACAAACTTACGATGCGGTTAAGTGTATCAACTTCATCAGCGTTGAGATAATTCTTGGCTACTTCAGCATCTGAACGGCGCGGAAGCGGTCCGGTCCAGGTCATCAAGCCCATGAAGTCTTTATCGGCATCGGCCCTGTCGTAAATGAGTTCTGCTGCGGTGTGGCCGTGGACGGCATAGTGCATCTTGTTCTGGACGGTCCTGAAGAAGGTCTGGGTGGTTTCCGACCGAGGATCATAGTCGATACTGAGGGCATATATTTCCAGAACCTTCCTGTAGAATACTTTCTCGGACGAACGGATGTCCCGGATACGGGCAAGTAGTTCGTCAAAGTAGTTGCCGCCTCCGGCTCTCTTAAGGAGTTCGTCATTCATGGCGAAGCCCTTGATAAGGTATTCCTTCAGCGTCCGTGTAGCCCACATCCTGAACTGAACCCCACGGAGACTGTGTACGCGGTAGCCCACGCTGATAATCATATCTAGGTTATAGTACTGTATGTCGCGGCTCACATTGCGTTCACCTTCTTTTTGAACTGTTGCAAAAAATGCAACTGTTGAATCCGGATTCAGTTCACCGCATTCAAAAGCGTCCCTGATGTGCCGGGAGATGGTGGATTGATTACGCTGGAAAAGCGTAGCCATCTGGTCTATCGTGAGCCATACGGTCTCGTTTACCAAGGTGACTTCAATCTTGGCAAGGCCGTCGGCAGTCTGGTATAGGAGGATCTCTCCAGTATTTGGCGTATTGCTACTCATAGCACAATTCTATTTCTACAAAGATACGCGAAAGCTTGTGAAGGAGCAAATCTTTGCAAGTTGGTGTAAAAGGATTGGTGACCCCCAAGTGAAATAATCGACTAACTTTTAACTCAAATCTTCCTCTTGCTCATCAGGTTTCAAATAGTGTAAATATGGATTACAAGGGTCTGGAATCCACTTTTTGAGTTCCCATATACGCTCCAGATCCTCCAGAAAAAGGTTCGATATTATGTCACTTGGGGCTACGAAAAAAGCTTGCATCTGCAAGCCTTTTTCGTAGCCTCGTATCACCTTTATTTAGCGGGGGAGGAATCCCCCTGCACCCCCTCGGTCGCTTCGCTCCGAAGATATCGAACCGGCTACCTGTTATCTGGTTGGGGTTATTAGACATTTCGGATGATCTTTTGTTTTTTTGACCAATATGATTTATTTTTGTAACATGGTATCGGAAACACAATTGGTCAATACTGCTGTCATCAGCCCTGCAGACAGCTCGATGTGGATTGCAACCTCGGCCCGCGGTCTCGTGCGGGTGGGAAGGAACGGCAAGTCTTTCACCTATTCTGCAGAGAAGGGAGACTTCTCGTGTAACAATATTGTTGCACTGGCCTTCGATTCGGACGGAATTCTATGGATGAAAGACGCTGAAGGCGGCGTTTTCTCGTATACGTCTTTCTTAGGTTTTGTAAAGCAGTCGGAGCTGCCTCAAAGTGTGGTTGCCGGGCTGGAGGAATCCGTTACAAAAGAAGAAGTTGCAGCAGATGAGCCTGCCCAGGGGGCACCCCAGCGCCCTTGGTATGGTTCGTGGTGGGTCCTTGCGCTTGCGTTTTTGTTCTTTGCGCTGTTTATCTGGCAGTTGCTTAAAAACAGGCGCGATGTTTCAAAATCTCCGGCCGTTCCCGCACCGCAACCTATTGCTGACAAACCTGTTACTCCGCGCCCTGCCAAACCACTTCCACCTGCCGAAAAACCTGCTGAAAAACCGGCAGAAATCAGCCCTCGCCCGGCCAAAACAACTGAGCATTCCGAAACCAGCCTGCGCATAAAAGACGGGGAGTTCGCCGGCAAAGTGCTGGAAATCATCAAAGCCAACTTTACAAATCCTGAATTTGGAGTGGAAGATGTTGCTGCAGCCCTCGGCATGAGCCGCGTTCACCTTAACCGGAAGCTGAAGGCAGAAAACAGTCCATCCCCATCGGATATGATCAAATCGATGAGGATGGATCTTGCTGCCGGAATGCTGAAGGAGGGTAGCGCCAGCATCAGCGAAATCGCTTCCAAGTGCGGCTTCTCTTCAGCTTCCTATTTCTCCAGTGCGTTCAAGGAGTACTTCGGAGTGGCTCCTGCCGCATACGGCAAGTAACTACTTGTAGATCTGCTTGAAAGCTCTTCCGCGCCAGTCTTCGGGGATCTTTGCTCCGAGGATGTCTGCTATGATGGCTGCGGTGTCGTACTGCATCATGGGTGCGGTAATCTCATATCCCGCCTTGATCTTCTTTCCGTAGACGACGAAGGGGGTCTCGAGCTCCAGCAAAGTGAATTTGCCGTGGCCCTTGCCCTTTCCGCCATGGTCCGCGGACAGGATGATGACGGTGTCCTCGAAGATGCCGGCATCCTTCAGAGCCTGGACGAGCATCCCTATGCCCTTGTCGATCTCTTTCTGGCACTCCATATACTCGGGGCCGTACCAGCCTTTCGAGTGGCCGGTGTGGTCCAGCACGCCATAGTAGAAGGTGAAGAAGAAGGGCTTCTTTTCCTTGATATAGTTTACGCCCAGCTTCGTGTACTCTTCCACGGACACATTGTTGCTCCCGTAAGTGCCGATGTACTTCCAGTAGTTCACTGCATTCGTGTCGCAGACAGCTCCGATTCCGTTCCAGTCGAAGACGATTCCGGTTTCGGCGTTCGGGAACTGCTCACGCAGAATGGTGTAGATGGTGGGAGGAATTCCATGGCCGTTGTCGGATGTGGAGGGAATGGTGCCCTTGGTGGAGTTCCATTTGTCGAATCCGTGCATCTCGGTGGGCACGCCCATGAACATAGTGGCCCAGTTGATGGCGGATGCGGAAGGCATTACGGAACGTTTTGTGAGCGTCCAGCTGCCGTTGTCCATCAGGAACTTGATGTTGGGAAGCTCGGACATGTCCGCCTGGCGTATGCCTTCGGCGGCCCATCCGTCGATGCCTATCATCACGACGTGTTTCGCCTTCTTGCGGGCGGCGTTTGAATCCAGCGAGCTGATGCAGCAGAGGGCTACAAGCAGGAAAAGTATCTTTTTCATAGAATAGTGTTATTGAATAGCGTACAAATTTAGAAAAAATACTTTGTATATTTGTAAGTTATATGAAAGCAGCATCATTTATAGCGGCGGTTCTGCTTGTCTCCTGTGCCCGTGTTTCGGCCCCGGAGGCATCCCCGCTGATGCGTACGGTCCCTTCCAGGGCCGTCGAGGTGATGCATTTCCCCCATCTGGAGCAGGCCCTGGAGCTGCTTTTCGACTCCACCTCTGTCTTCCGCAGCATCGATTACGGAAGGTTGGACGATGCGGAAATGGTGCTTTCCTACGATTATTCCGCCGGGCTGATTCCCTTGCTCGCGATAGATGCCGGGCGCTCCGCGGCCGATACGTCCTCCGCAGCCAGGAAGGTCCTGGAGCAGGCGGCCGGGCTGAAACTTTACGCGCTCCATACGGGAGATCTTCTCCCCAAGCGGGCGGCAATACTGCTCAGCCCATCGCAGGCGGCGGTGGACGAGGCCTTCAGACACATCGAATCCAAAGTCTCCATCCTGGACGCCAGTGGCTTCGCGGATGCCCTCTCGCTCGCGGGAGGGAGTGCCGGAGCGGTGATCCTGAAGAATGAGAATGCCGGCCGCTGGCTGCCCAGGAACATCCCTCCCGGGCGCTTCTCCCGCAGGGATCTGACCCGTTTCCTCACCGGCGCTGCCGAGTGGACGGTGCTGGGATTCGACTCGTATTCCCGCGAGGGCATCAAGGTAAAGTGCCTTGGGAATGGCAACAGGAAGTACCTCTGCGAGATGTTCGCCGCCCTTCCGGAGGCCGACTGCAAGGTAGGGTCCGTGCTGCCTGCGGGCGCTTCTTTCGTCTTAGGGATGCCCCTGAAGGATGCCGGGGAATATCTTTCCGCCTGGCAGGACTGCCTGGACCGGCGGGCCGAGCTCTCCAAATACCGCGGGCGCTTGGCCGGCCTGAAGAAGGCTGCCGGTAAGAGCCCCGAGGTCTGGTTCAAGGAGATATCCCCGAAGGAAGTGGCCCTGGTGCAGTGGGATGCATATGAACTCCTGCTGCTGCGCCCGGCGAAGAAGGCCCGGAACTCCGGCATAGGCGAGAATCCCCGCGCCGGCTTCATCCCCGCTCTTCTGGGGGATGCCTTCAGGCTTGCCGATGATTCCCGCAGCGCCGCCCAGGGCGGATGGATTGCCTTTGGCAGCGAGGAGGCCCTCGGAGCCTGGCTGGCCGCAGAGAAACCGGAGTCCGCGGCGGAACTGCCCCGGAAGGCAAAGTTTTATTTCGCAAACGACGGTATCAGCCTCTGCGCCGACACCAAATACATAGTTCTGAATGTCAACTGAATTGGAATATAAATCTGTAAACAAGCTCTTCGAGAAGAGTTTCAAAGAGCACTGGGACAGGGATGCCCTGTCGAACTATCAGGGTCGTACGCTCACATACCGCGAGGTGGCGGAGCGCATAGCCATGCTCCACATCTGCTTCGAGCAGTGCGGCCTGCAGAAAGGGGACAAGGTGGCCCTCTGCTCCCGTAACCAGGCCAACTGGGGCGTGTGTTTCCTCGCCGCCCTCACCTATGGAGCGGTTCCCGTTCCCATCCTCCACGAATTCAAGTCCGCGAATGTCCACTACCTGGTGAATCATTCCGAGTCCAAGGTCCTCTTCGTCGGCGAAACCGAGTGGGAAGGCCTTTCCGAGGTCGAAATGCCCGGCCTGGCGGTGGTGGTGCTGATGAACAACTGGAACTTCCTCTATTCGAAGAACGAGTCGCTGTCGGCAGTCCGCGACAACATCACCAGGACCTTCAACGAGAAGTATCCCGACGGATTCAAGCCCGAAGACATCTTTTATTATGAAGACAAGCCCGAAGAGCTGGCGCTGATCAACTACACCTCCGGCACTTCCGGTTTTTCGAAGGGTGTGATGCTGCCCTACAGGTCACTCTACACCAATATCAATCTGGCCTTCTTCGCCGAGCCGCAGATGTCCTGCGCATCCGAGGTGGTGGCCATGCTGCCCTCCGCACATATGTACGGCCTGATGTTCGAGCTGATGTATGAAATGGTGATAGGTGCGCACGTGCACTTCCTCACCCGTCTCCCCAGCCCCAAGATCATAATGAAGGCCTTCCAGGAGATACATCCGGACATCATCATCGCCGTGCCCCTGATCATGGAGAAGGTCTACAAGACCCAGCTCAAGCCCATTGCGGACCGCACCAGGACCATGATGTACGTGCCGCTGCTGGGCCAGGCCATCCAGAAGAAGATTCGCGACGGGCTGATCAATGCCTTCGGCGGCCGTTTCGAGGAGGTCATCCTTGGCGGCGCCGCCTTCAATCCGGAGGTCGAGGCCTTCCTGCGCAGGATCCACTTCCCCTTCACGGTAGGATACGGAATGACCGAGTGCGGCCCCATCATCACCTACGAAAAGTGGTTCCGCACCCGCCGGAACTCCTGCGGCAAGGCCATTCCCGGGTGTGAGATACGCATCGATTCCGCCAATCCCCACAAGATTCCGGGCGAGGTGCAGATCAAGGGCGGGAATGTCTTCCTCGGCTACTATAAGAACCGGGAAGAGACCCGCAAGTGCTTCACCAACGACGGCTGGTTCAAGACCGGAGATATGGGTATCATCGATACCGACGGGTATCTCTACCTCCGCGGCCGCTCCAAGTGCATGATTCTGGGCGCCAATGGCCAGAACGTATATCCCGAGGAACTGGAAGCTGTCATCAACAACGCCTCGTACGTGGTAGAGTCTCTGGTGATCGAGGATGGCGGCGGCCTCACCGCGCTGATCTATCCCGACTATCAGCAGGGGCAGAACGACGGCATGGACCGCGAGCAGCTGGAGCAGAGGCTTATGGACAGCCTGCCGGAATTCAACAAGCTCCTGCCTGCCTATGCGCAGCTGAAGAAGATTGAGCTGATGCCGGAAGACTTCGAGCGCACTCCCAAAAAGAGCATCAAGAGATATCTATATCAGAGGAACAAATGAACAAATTCGACGACAAATATATAAGGATGGCCAAGATCTGGGCCACCAATTCCTATTGCAAGCGCCGCCAGGTCGGTGCTCTGCTGGTGAAGGACAAGATGATCATTTCCGACGGCTATAACGGCACGCCTTCAGGTTTCGAAAACGAATGCGAGGACGGAAATGTTACAAAACCTTATGTGCTTCACGCGGAGGCAAACGCTATTTCAAAGGTGGCAAAGTCCGGCAATTCATCGGATGGCGCCACTCTCTACGTGACGGCTTCCCCTTGCATCGAATGTTCCAAACTCATTATCCAGGCGGGCATCAAGCGCGTGGTCTACAGCGAGGACTATCGCCTGGACGACGGCCTGCAGTTGCTCCGCAGGGCAGGTATCGAGGTAGAAAAAGTTGAAGTCGAATGAGAAAGTATTCTTCGGTCTGGGTGGCTCTTCTGGGCGTCCTGGTGGGCGCTCTGGTGGTGCTCACCATCCAGAAAGCTCAGGAAAACCGTCGCTTGCTCCGCACTGAATTCAGGGATTGGCGCAAACTTAATCTGGTGCTTCAGTCGCTGGATGAGCACTATGTGGATACCATCGACCGCAAGGTGGTCACCGACGCTGCCATAAGCGCGGCCCTGGGTGCCCTGGATCCCCATTCCGTCTATCTGCCCCCTGCGGTTCTGGAAGAATCCGAAACCGAACTTGCCGGCAATTTCGACGGCATAGGCATCCAGTTCAACGTGCCAAACGACACCGCGATAGTGCTCGAAGTCATTCCCGGCGGCCCCTCAGAAAAGATAGGCCTCCAGCCGGGGGACCGCATCCTCAAGGTGGACGAAAAATCCATCGCCGGTGTGAAGTTCCCTCAAGACAGCATGGTCCGCAAGATGCGCGGGCCTTCCGGTTCCAAGGTGACGATCACCGTCCTCCGCGACGGCGAGACGGTTCCCTTCGAGATAACCCGGGGCAAGATTCCCATGAACAGCCTGGACGCCGCCTTCATGGTGGACGACACCACCGGCTACCTCCGCCTCGGCAAGTTCGCGCGCACCACATATCAGGAGGTGGTCCAGGCCGCCGACAGACTGCATAAGCAGGGGATGAAGCTGCTCATCTTCGACCTCCGGGACAACGGCGGCGGCTTCTTCGACCAGTCTTATCTGCTTGCGGACCTCTTCCTCCCCAAAGACGCCCTGGTGGTGTATCTGGAGGGCCGTGCGCATCCGAGGCAGGATTTCAACGCCTCCGGCAAGGGCCCTCTTCAGGATGTGGATCTGGTGGTGCTGATAAACGAGAACTCCGCATCTTCCAGCGAAATCTTCGCCGGAGCCATTCAGGATAACGACCGCGGAACCATAGTCGGCCGGCGCTCCTTCGGCAAAGGCCTGGTTCAGGAGCCTCTCTACTTCAGCGACGGCAGCGGACTGCGCATCACGGTCGCCCGCTACCACACTCCGTCCGGGCGCTGCATCCAGAAGCCCTATTCCAGCAGCGAAGACTACGCATACGACATCTACTATCGCTACCGCGACGGAGAGATGCTTAACGCCGACAGTGTGAAAGTGGACAAAAACGCTGTCTACCAGACAGTTGGCGGGCGCACTGTCTATGGTGGAGGCGGCATAGTGCCGGATATCTTCGTGCCCATTGACACCACCCGTGCGTCCGATTTCTACCTCGCCTGCAACAAGAAAGCCACGGCGATGCGCTTTGCATCCGCCTATTTCGACAGCCACAAGGCGGAACTCCAGAAGATAGACTCCTTCCCGGCCCTCGAGCGCTACCTGAACTCCGCCGGCCTGGAGCAGAGCTTCCTTGCCTTTGCAGCTAAAAAGGACGGCCTCAAGCCCGATTCCCCGGCAGAATGGGCGAGCGAGAAGAGTTATATGATGACCACCGTACGCGCACTGGTAGGCCGCTACTCCAAGCTCGGGGACGAAGCTTTCTACCATATATACCTTGCAATCGACAATGTTTTTGAAGTAGCATACAAATTATGAAACTTGACGGAAGACGCGAAAGCGGCAATGTAGAAGACCGCCGGAAAATGGGTGGCACCGTGGGGCTTAGCCTGGGCGGTGTCCTGGTCGTAGGCCTGATAACCCTCCTGATGGGAGGCAACCTCGGGGATGTTTTGAAGAACGTGGAAAGCAGCGGCGGAATCGGCTCGCAGGCTGTCCAGACCCGCGAATTCACCGCCGAGGAAGAGGCTCTTGCCAAGTTCTCGAGGCAGATACTTGCCAGCACCGAGGATGTGTGGAGCGCATATTTCAAGGCCGCCAAGATAGGCGCCTACCGCAATCCCACCCTCGTGCTCTACACCGACGCCACCGCCACCGGCTGCGGCACCGGCCAGGCTGCAATGGGCCCGTTCTACTGCTCATCCGACCAGAAACTCTACATCGACCTGAGTTTCTTCTCCTCCATGAAGAAACAGCTGGGCGCGGACGGGGATTTCGCCTATGCCTATGTGATCGCGCATGAGGTCGGGCACCACGTGCAGAACCTTCTGGGGACTCTCGGCCAGGCGCATCAGCAGATGGCGCGGATGAGCAAGGCCGATGCCAACAGGGTGAGCGTGCGCATCGAGCTCCAGGCGGATTTCTATGCCGGAGTCTGGGCCCACTACGAGAAGCAGATGTTCAAATCCATCGAACAGGGGGATCTTGAAGAGGCCATCCGCTGCGCTTCGGTGATAGGCGACGACTATCTCCAGAAGAAGTCCCAGGGCTATGCGGTAGAGGAGTCCTTTACCCACGGCACTGCTGCCCAGCGTATGCGTTGGCTAAAGAAAGGAATGGACACCGGAGACCTTTCCCAGGGTGATACCTTCTCGCTGAGGGACAATCAGTTATAGTATGGACAGAAGAGATTTCCTTAAGATCTCCGCAGCCGGTCTGGCCGGGCTTTCGATTCCCGGTTTCCGGATGCAGGCCGTCGCCCGCACCAAGCATGGCAGGTATTCCATAGTCATACTCGGCGACACCCACTACGATAATGCCGATCCGGAATTCTATCACTCCGGATACACCGATCCCAAACCCGAAAGGGAGGCTGCCCACAGGAAGGAATTCGTCCGCAACGGAAAGATGTGGAGCGGACGCTGCCGCAAGCTTGTGAAGCGTGCCGCCTGCCTTGTGGACGATGACACCCGCTATGTTTTCCAGATGGGAGACCTTATCCAGGGGGACACCGCCGATACCGAAATCCACAAGCGTTTTCTCGACGATGCGGTGGAGCTGCTCAAGGGAAGCATCGCTCCGGAACTGCCTTTCGTCACCGTCACCGGCAACCACGATGTCCGCGGCAAGGATGATTCCGTGGCCCGCAAGGCCTACAAGGAGTATATGACAGACCGAATGTCCAAGGAGCTCGGGCAGGAAGTGACGGACCTCAATTTCCTGTTCCGGAACGGTCCGGACGCCTTCGTGTTCATAGATTTCAACAAGCCCAAGATAGACCGCATCAAGGCCCTCCTGGAAGAAGCCCGCGGTTCCAGGCATGTCTTTGTCATCGTCCACGCGCCGGCTTTCCCCTTCGACAGCCCCGACTATTGGTACTGGTATCTGCTTGGCAACAAGAAGGATTCTCGTGCAGAGCAGCGCCGCGAGATCCGTGCGATGCTTGCATCGCTGAATGCAATCGTGTTGTGCGGACACACCCACACCACCGAATTCCTGGAATGGGAGGGGGACGGCGGACGCATCACCCAGATGACCATGAGCAGTGTCTGGAGTTCCGAGGCCCGCGGCCACTATGAGGTAACTGCTTCCGGAGCTGATGAGTATGGCAATGCCAAAGGGAAGGCCATCTTCGATGAGTACCGCCCCGGAATTAGGAAATACAGCAAATCCGGTGCGGCCGGCTCATACAAGCTGGTAGTCGACGACTCCCACGTTTATGTGGATTTCTACGCCGGAGATTCTTCCCGACGGACCAAACGCTTCACGCTGCGATGAAAAGAGAATTCCGAGCACTTTCCATCGTCCTGCTTGCAGTTGCACTCGCTGCGCCTGCCTGCAATAAATCCGGCGGTCAGGACAATCCCGGCCCCGAAGAACCGGACTACGAAAGAGCGCTTCCCGATGTGGAAACACTTGCTGCCGGAGCCGATGTAATAAAGACGGTCTCTTCTTCCAAAACCATCAGCATCGCCTACGGCGTTTCCGAAACCGACCTGAGCGTAACCCTCACGAACGGTTTCAAGGAGAACATTTTCATTATCACGGCAGACCTTCGCCGGCCGGACATCTGCGCCAGGGTGGCGGTTTCTTCCAATATGTCCTCCATTCCAACGGGCGGCTGGCCCCGGCAGACCCTGAGCAGGATGGCAGGTTATATAGAAGACAGCCAGAACAGTGTCCTGGCCATGATTAATGCAGATTTCTGGAACACCAGCACCTTTGTCCCCCGCGGCCCGGTGCACTGCGACGGCTTCGTGATGAACAGCAAGTTCGACCCGATGAGCAACAAACAGGGCATCACTTTCGTGAGCTGCAGTTCCGAAGACGAGATGAACATAGACTTCAGCGCATCCTACACCACAGCTTCCTACGATCTCCCTAACGTGACAGGCTCCGGTTCGATGCTGGTTCTGGACGGAGAAATCGCCGATAATTCCTGGGCGTCTGCCGACGACAGGCATCCCCGCACCGCCATCGGGTACTCCGCCGACGGTTTCGTATTCTTTTTCTGCGTAGACGGCCGCGACGCGGGAGTCTCGGAAGGAATGCATTACGACGAGATGGGCAGCATCCTGAAGGCCATAGGCTGCGTCAGGGCAGTGAACCTGGACGGCGGCGGCTCCACTCAGATGCTGGCCAGGAACCCTTCATCTTCTGCCCTGGAGATACGCAACAAACCCTCGGACGGCAGCGAGAGAGCTGTCGTAAACGCCTGGGCCATAATGAAAAAGCTATAGCATCCTCTTCCCGAAGAGGTAGTATTTCTGATCCCCGAACCACAGGACTCCTTCTCCATTCAGCGCAGTGTAGCTGGTGTAGAAGGAGTTTCCCGTATCCCTGGGCGAGAAGATGCCTTCGTTGCTGAACCACACCGGCTGGTGCGCGCCCGGCACGAAGGTTCCGTCAAGGCGGTACATCGGCCCCCGCATCTGGTAGGAGGTCATCCCGTTGAAATCGAAGCTGTCGTGCACCATCAGGAAGTACTTGCCGCTGCGTGCTTCCGGCCCTGAATAGTCGTAGATGGGGCAGGGGGAGCGGGGTTGCAGGACTGCCTGGCCGCCGTCGCGCATACGCAGGATTTCCGGGCGGCTCCAGTGGCGGCCGTCATCTTCGCTCACCGCCCATACGGGATGCCCCAGCGACGAGCGCATCACCGCGAACAGGCGTCCGTCCGGCAGGCCCACGATGCAGGCTTCTTCTATGGAATGGGGCTCTCTGGCCACGTAGGCCACGTCATTCTCCACTTTCCCGCCGTCGAACGCTTCCTCTCCGGTGTTGAAGAAGGAGATGCGGATATCCTTCACTTCCGGGTCCTCGTCTATATTCTCGTACTGCCAGAACTCCACCCGGCTGGTGCTGGTGCGGTCGTAGCGCGAGCATCCTGCCAGATAGCGCCCGTCCTGCCCGAAGCGCAGCGGCCTCTGCCACATGCACCATACCGGAGGGATGGCCGGATCTTCCGGATCCTCCTTGAAGCGAATGGGGAAGGGGACGGTCTCGGTGGCGGACCAGGTCTCCCCGCAGTCGTCGGAATATCTGCCCTGCATTATGCCGCAGAGGTGTTTTTTGAGGGTAGTTTCCTGGTTCCAGAGGCAGTACAGGCGACCGCTCTTGCTCAACATAGGCTGCTGCCAGGCCGCCACGGGTCTGGGGTCTGCAAGGGTGGGGGAGCCGGCGATGATCTTCGGTTCCGTCCAGGTGCGGCCGCCATCCTCGCTCCGGGAAAAGACCACATGCTCGTCGTTCGCCGCCTCGAAGGAGCCTTGCGTCCAGAAGGCATACAGCAGGCCGCGGGCAGGGTCTTCCAGCACATGGAAATGGTCGTTGAAGCTGTCTCCGACCTTGCTGCCGTCCCGTCCGGAATCGGTCTTTGGCTGCTTCGGCACGTAGACGGTGAAGTCGTGGGGGATGACGTCGATATCGGTCGAAGGATCCACATAGTGCCAGTAGAAGTGCTCCGGCCAGCGCTTGCGGAAGTTTCCCACGTCGCTGAAGTGCTTCTCCAGCGCCTCGTCTGCAGTGGCGTAGCGGTGGCAGGATTCGGGGGATTTGGTGAAAACCGTCCACTGGCACTGGCTGGCTGCGTCTTGGTTAGGGTATCCGACCCAGATGACCGTGCCCCGCTTCGGGGGGAAGGCCGGATTCATCGTAAAGATGGTGGTGAGGGCCGTGTTCTTGTTGCAGATCGGCTCCTGGGTAAGGAGCAGGGAGAGGTGCCTGCGGTGGAACTTCTGCTTTGGCTTGCGGGAGAAGGTATCAAGGTCGGTGTTGCCGAAAAACGTGTTCTGCGCGAGTGTATGGCGCTTGATGTTATGGCTGTCGGTGAGAGTCTGCGGGTCGGCATAGGCCTTGCGGAAATTGAAGGCTCCGTCGCGCCGGGGCTTATACCATCCACGCTTGCGTGCATACTTTATTATGTCCTTGCTGCCCAGGAAGTTGACCGTGTCTTTGAGGTTGATTTCCCCGATGGTGTAGTAGTTGGGGATGGTGGCGATTTCGTCGTCCGGCACGCGCTGCGCAACCCAGTGTCTGCCCTTCACCACCGCCACCACCCAGCCTTCCTTCTGGTCGGCAACCAGATACGAGCGGCCGGAATCTGCATAACCGTATCTGTTTATGAGCGAGCCTATTATGTGCACCGCCTCGCGGGCGCTGCGGGCCTTCTGGATGGCGGTGGTGCGCACTTCGTAGATTATGCTGCCCTGCGCCCGGTCTTCGCGGGATTTGCACTGGTCGGATGTGATGCAGACTCCGTATTCGTTGGCGTAGCTGTCGCCGGACGCCTGCCCGGGAAACTCGAACCAGAGGTATGCTGCGCGGTCTTTCGTGGCCGGCACGTTGTAGATATTGAGCATCTGCTCGCCCCACTGGTCTTCGTTGTGGCCAAGGTAGACGTATCCGTCGGTGGTCGCGTTCCGCCCGGCGATTATGCCGAAGCACAGTATGGATATCAGGAGGGTGTTCATGGTGGTTT
>CAMJJO010000026.1 GCA_946406095.1 uncultured Bacteroidales bacterium
TCTATGACGGAAACGGCAATCGTGTCCCCACCAGGGGATTCTTCTTCCCGGAGGCGGCCACGATGGGTGGAGTTGCGGGATTCCGGACCATCAGGTTCAATACCGTAGAACCTCTGGACGAGACTAAAACCCAGAAGATTAAAATAACCGGTCATACCCCGGGAAATCCTCAAGATCTTCGTCTATACAGAGAGGTGGAAATTACTCTTCAGAAAAAACAGCCGTTGACGGTCACTTGCACGGATCCGGTAATGACTGCTTCAAATGCGCAGGTCACCGTAAGGATAACCGTTCCTTCGGAACTGCCGCAATCCATGTTCCCTCTGGATTTCATAGTTGAGCCCGAAGCCGGGACCCTTACGCCCGACATCTCGAAGAATGTTAACCTGCCTGTCGTTTCGGGACGCTCGATAGCAACTACGGAATCGACATTCAAGGATACCCCGGCGTTCTACTACATCCGCACTTTGACCTGGGAGGAATTCTCCAGTTTGAGCGTCAGCGAGGGCCAGCGCACATTCTATTGCTATTTCAAGTCCACGGTAGACGATAACGCCACGACCGTATGGGTCTATAATGAGTATTTCTCCAAGGCAAGTGCATCCTTCACGAACAGGTATCCAATTTCAGTTACTTGCTCGACTCCGGTACTGGCTGCAGCCGATACACCTTTCGTCATTGCAATAAGCATCTATTCGAAGATTCCGCAATCCAAGTTCCCGATGCGATTCAGCATCGAACCCGAATCAATGACCCTGACTCCGGACCTTTCGAAGAATGCGGATCTGGAAAGTGATGTTACCCATTTCGTAAAGACACTTACCTGGGATGCCTACAATCAACTGCCTGCAAGCGGGGAGATGCGCACGTTCAATTGTTATTTCAAGACTACTGTGGCTCAAAGCGCTACCGATATCTGGATATCCAACGAGAATTTCGGCAGACAGAAAGTCTCCTTCGTGAATGAAGACCTTCCGTCAGTGCCGGACAATCATTTCTATGTCTTTGCTATTGAGAATTGCACTGTCGCACTTGGCAATGCCGGCAAGTATAAGATTGATGACGGCGCATGGATTAACTTCTCTGCAAATCAGGTAATTGAACTGAATTCGGGTCAGAAGGTAAGTTTCTCTGTGGGCAGCAACAAGTCGAAAGTGACCGCATGGAATTCTCAGAACGGAAAAGGCAAATTCACTTGCTCCGGAGGCAAATTCAAAGTAGCCGGTAATATTGCTTCACTCGTAGTTGGTGACGATTACCCTGAAAAAGGCGAGGGTGTTATCGGCGCTATTTTCGTCGATTTCTTTAAGGCACACGAGAACCTTGTGGACGCTTACGATCTGGAGTTACCGATGCTGACTGTAGCGGAGAACGCTTACAAGTCCATGTTCGACAGTTGCATCAACCTGGAACGCGGACCTCAGCTCCTGCCGGCTACCTCTCTGGGTAAGACTTGCTACCGCAATATGTTCTACAACTGTGCTAAATTGGAGAATGCACCCGTATTGGCTGCTACGAAGCTGAGCCAGGGGTGCTACCAGAGAATGTTCTATGGCTGCGAAAAAATCAACTATGTCAAGATGCTCGGCAAGGAGAACTACCGCGATGACGAGTTTATCTCCGATGGCACGAACTGGCTAGGCGACGTTGCTCCAACAGGCGAACTCTGGCTGGACAAATCACTCAATCCTGTTACCAATTACACGAGCAGCTGGAACAAGATCGTCCCTCAAGGATGGACCGTCAAGTATGTGGGTATAGACGACTAGTAGTATAGTTTGATACCGCTATTTCATTTTTGCTCGTTTTATACTATTTTTGCGGGATAGAACCCACTTTATTATGATCAAATCCATGACAGGCTACGGCAAGGCAGAAGTGAATCTGGCTGCCGGCAAGCTGACTATTGAAATCCGTACGCTCAATTCCAAGAGCGCGGACATCAGCATCAAATCTTCCCTTCTTCCCAAAGACAAGGACCTTCTGGTCCGGCAGAAGATTGCGGAGCGTCTGGTGAGGGGGACCATCGATGTCTATCTGACTTTCGAAGCGGCAGCTTCGGACAACGCCAAGGTCATCGATGCTGCGTTGGTGCTGGATTACTACACCCAGGTGCAGCAGATTCGCAGCGGCCTGCCTGGATTTGCGATGGGTTCCATGGAAGCGAACGACAGGATGAACAACGAGATCCTCGCTTCGGTGCTCCGTTTTCCGGACGTGATTGCCGCAAAGAAGGATGATATCATAAACGAGGCCAACTGGCCGGATGTGGAAGCGGCTTTCGACGCTGTCCTGGATGAGGTGGACAAATATCGCCAGCACGAGGGAGAGGCTCTGTATAAGGATGTTACGAGCCGTGTGCAGAACATCCTGGACCTGGAGAACGAAGTCGAGGCCAATGAAGGGGAGAGGGTGCAGGCCGTGCGTGAAAGAATCCTGAAGGCGGCCGAGGAACTGAACGTGAAACTCGACAAGGAACGTTTCGAGCAGGAGATGATCTTCTGGCTGGAGAAGTTCGACATCAACGAAGAGAAAGTGCGTCTGCGCCAGCATTGCGCCTATTTCAAAGACACCATCGACGGCGAGCCTTATCCCGGCAAGAAGCTTGGATTCATAATCCAGGAGATGGGCCGGGAGATAAATACCACCGGTTCAAAGGCAAACAATGCCGCAATCCAGAAAGCGGTCGTCCGGATGAAGGACGAACTTGAAAAGATTCGCGAACAATCTATGAATATACTCTGATTATGGGTAGCTTAAGATCCAAGATCATCCTGGATGCCTTCAAGAAGAAGGCAATAGAGATGCCTGCTCCTGAAAGCGAGGTCTCACGCTGGTTCGGCGAGCTTGTCTTCACGAGAGACAAGATGCGCCGTTATCTTGACCCTGAAACCTTCGACGCCCTCGCCAAGTGCATCGACGAAGGCAGTTCGCTGGATCAGGATACTGCCGACAAAGTAGCGGCCGGAATGAAGAAATGGGCGCTGGAGCACGGCGTGACTCATATCACCCACTGGTTCCAGCCGCTCACCGACGGAACGGCGGAAAAGCACGATTCCCTTATCGACTACGATGGAAAGGGGGGAGTGATCGAGACCTTCACCGGCAAATCGCTCGTGCAGCAGGAGCCGGATGCGTCTAGCTTTCCAAACGGTGGCATCCGTGCAACCTTCGAGGCGCGCGGCTACACCGCCTGGGATCCTGCATCCCCTGTCTTCATCCAGGACGATACCCTCTGCATCCCTACCGTTTTCGTGGCTTATACCGGCGAGGCGCTGGATTTCAAGACCCCGCTCAAGCGTGCCATCAAGGCCGTAGGAGATGCTGCGCTGCCCATCTGCAATCTCTTCGATCCCAATGTAAAGAAGGTTTTCGCATATCTTGGGTGGGAACAGGAGTACTTCCTGGTGGATGAAGATATCTACGCCGCCCGCCCGGACCTGATGATTACCGGCCGCACCCTGATGGGGCATGAGTCCAGCAAGAACCAGCAGCTGGACGACCATTATTTCGGGGCGATCCCGTCCCGCGTGGCCGCCTTTATGAAAGACCTCGAAACCGAAGGATACAAGCTTGGCATCCCGCTGAAAACCAGGCATAAGGAGGTTGCGCCCAACCAGTTCGAGTTCGCTCCTATCTATGGCGAGATGAACCTGGCGAACGACCAGAACCAGCAGATAATGAACATCATGCACAAGGTCGCGCGGAAGCACGGGTTTGTGGTGCTGCTTCACGAGAAACCTTTCGCCGGCGTGAACGGAAGCGGCAAGCATAACAACTGGAGCCTGGGCACCGACACCGGAGTGAATCTCTTTGCTCCCGGGAAGGATGCTCTGGGCAACCTGCAGTTCGTTACCTTCTTCGTCAATACACTCTATGCGGTCCAGAGACACAATGGCCTGCTCAAGGCATCCATCGCTTCTGCCACCAATGCCCATCGTCTCGGTGCCAACGAGGCTCCTCCGGCAATCGTGTCCGCTTTCCTCGGCCGTGCGATGAACGAGGTGCTTCACAAACTTGTAGAGTTGCCTTCAGGCACTCCTATCGAGATAGCCGGCAAGAAGGGTGCATCCGTGGGGGCCATCGGCATCCCTCAGATCTTCCTGGACAATACCGACCGCAACCGCACATCGCCTTTCGCTTTTACCGGAAACAGGTTCGAGTTCCGTGCCGTGGGCTCCAGCGCGAACTGCGCCGGGGCGATGATTACGCTCAATACCGCCGTGGCGGAGCAGCTGCTGGATTTCAAGGCAGCTTTGGATACGGAACTTGCTGCCGGCAAGGCCCTGGACATAGCCGTGATGGATGTGCTCAAGCCTCTCATTTCCAAGATTTTGGATGTGGTCTGCTTCGATGGCAACGGCTATTCCGAGGAGTGGAAGAAAGAGGCTGCCAGGCGCGGACTGGACACCGAATCCATAGTGCCCAGAATGCATCAGGAATATGTGAAGGAGGATTCGGTGAAGATGTTCACCCGTTGCGGAGTGCTGTCCGAGAGGGAACTGCATGCCCGCAATGAGGTTAAGCTGGAAACATATGTCAAGAAGATCCAGATAGAAGCCCGGGTCATGGGCCGTATGGCGCTCAATCACATCATCCCGGCGGCGCTGGAATATCAGACCCGTCTGCTCCAGAACGCATCTCTCCAGAAAGAATTGCTCGGGGCCGATGCTCCCGCAGTGGAGATTGATCTGGCCAGGCAGATATCCTCCCTGGTTGCCGATATCCGCCGCAAGGTGGACGAGATAACGGAGGCGCGTAAAAAGGCGAACAAACTGGAGGATGCCTTCGAGAAAGCGCTGGCCTACAGTGCAATAGCGGATTTGCTGCCTGGTATCAGAAAGCCAATCGACGACCTCGAGGAGATCGTCGATAATGCAAGCTGGCCTCTGCCGAAGTACAGGGAGATGCTCTTTATTTCTTAGGCTCGCATGCGCGGCTGACGGGGTAGTTCTTTGCAGAACCTATTTTGAACGGGGCCTCTGAACGGGGCTCCGTTACGTTTGCCCCGAAGTAAGCCTTGTATGTGCCCTTGGCCGTCTCCCAGCGGGATTTTTCGCTATTGAAAGAGGCAAGCTGGCGCACTGGCACAGTGAAGGTAAGGGTCTCGCTTTCACCGGGTTGGAGAAGTTTTGTCTTGCCGAATTCCTTTAGTTCTTTGGCGGGTTTGTCCTTGAAACTGCCCAGAGGGGCGTTCACATAGAATCCGACCGCTTCTTTGCCGGCCACCTTGCCGGTGTTGGTGACGGTGACGGATGCGATGACCTTATCTCCCTTCACTTTGACTACAGGGCTTGAATACTTGAATTCAGTATAGCTGAGCCCGAATCCGAAAGGATAGGAAACAGGTTTGTTCTGGGTGCTGAACCAGCGATATCCGACGTAAATGCCTTCTGTGTAGTCGGTGTAGGCAATGTTCTTGAGAGGCAGGCCGCGGCGTTCCGGATGCACGGCGCTCTCATTCGCCTTGTCGCTGATAAAGTTGTAGGGGAAGTCCTCGGCTCCGGGAGCGTCGAAGTAGTCTATGGGGAAGGTCATCGGGAGCCTTCCGGAAGGGCTCACCTTGCCGGTGAGAACGTCCGCAATGGCATTTCCGGCTTCTTCGCCGGGGAGCCATGCGCAGAGGATTGCATCCGGCAGGTAGCTCCAGGATGCGGTTTCGACAGGGGCGCAGATGTTAAGCACCACAATGACTTTCTTGCCGGCGGCCTGGTAGACCTCGCATACATTTTCAAGAAGGTTCTTTTCATTCTCCTGAATAAGGAAATCCTGGCTCAGGATACGGTCGCGTGCCTCTCCGGAGGTGCGTCCGATGGTGATGACGGCGTAATCGCTGCGCTTGGCTGTTTCTTCGATCAGGCTGCGGGTAATCTCCAGCTCGGGCTTCTGTGCGTGTCCTACGTGAACGCTGACCTTGTGGTTGCTGACGAGGTCTTCGCTGATGAATGCCGCGTAGTTCTTGTAGAGTTTCTGGAGTTTGGCATCCACTTTTATTCCGGCCGCCTCCAGGCCTTCATCCAGCTGACGGACATAGGGGCAGAACACGAATGCCGCACCGTTGCCGCCGGGAATCATATCATATGAATAGACTCCGAACAGGGCTGCGTCACCCTTCGCCAAAGGCAGCGCACCGTTATTCTTGAGGAGAACCATTCCGTCGGCCGCAAGCTCCCTGGCTGCCTTGGCGCCTGCTTCCAGGTCCGGCTTGAGGGTGCGCTTGTTGCCCTGGAAGGTGGGGGTCTTCACAATGAGTTCCAGAAGAGTGGAGACGCAGAGGTCGAGGTCTTCCATCTTGAGGCTGCCGTCCTTCAGGCACTCGAGGATGTGTTCGGTCTGCACGGGGTGGCCTCCCATCAGCAGGTCGGAGCGTGCGTGCAGCTGCTTGGGAGTGTTGCGCTTGCCGGTCCAATCCGTCATCACCAGGCCCTTGAAGCCGAAGTCCTTGCGGAGGATATCGGTCAGCAGGTCGTGGCTTTCCTGGGTGTATTCTCCGTTCAGGTAGTTGTAGGAGGACATAATCGTCCAAGGCTGGGAGTCCCTGACGCAGAGCTCGAAGGCCTTGATATAGAGTTCCCTCAGGGTTCTGGTGTCCATGCGGGAATCCCCGTCCAGGCGGTTGGTTTCCTGGTTGTTCGCAGCGAAGTGCTTCGCGGACGTGCCGACGCCCTTGTCCTGCACCCCGTTGACATATGCGGCGGCAATCAGGCCGGTGAGCACCGGATCCTCCGAGAAATACTCGAAGTTCCTGCCGTTCAGGGGGTTGCGCAGGAGATTCATTCCAGGGCCGAGGATTATGTCGTTGCCCATAGCGAGGCTTTCGTTTCCGATTACCTGGCCAATTTCATAAGCGGTCGCCTTGTTCCAGGACGCGGCTGCAAGAAGCCCTCCGGGGAGGCTGGTAGTGGCATTCTTGTCCAGCCTGATGCCGAGGGGGCCGTCCATCAGGATTATGGGAGGTATGCCGAGGCGGGGGATGGCGTAGGTGATGCCTCCGGTGCCGGGCAGGTACAGATCCTTATACGGGGGTACGTTCCTGTCCCTCACTCCCACTACGAACGCCGCCTTTTCTTCGGCGGTCATAGCCTTGACTATCTGGGGGATATTGTCTTTGGTCAGCTTGGGTTGTGCTGAAAGAGCCGCTCCGGCAAGTGCCAGGCAGCAAAATGAAATCAAAAACTTCCTGATCATATTTGGTTGAGATATTTGCTTCGTGAAAGCAGGCAGTTTCCTATGGCACCGGCACTGCGGCCGAGTTTGGAGAATCGGATCTTGGTGTCTGCGATGACCTTGCTGAGGGAATACTTGTTGACCGCGGTGCGGATGGGCAGCATCAGATAGTCTTTGCCGACTATCAGCCGCCCGCCTATCACCACCAGCCCGGGGTTGAACAGGTTGATGAGGCCTGCCAGGCCGCGGCCGAGGGTCTCGCCGATGGCGCCGATGCCTTCGATGGCCAGCACATCTTCGTCTTCCACCGCATCCAGCACGTTCTGAAGGGTGATTTCCCCGTTATCTTTGTAGATGTTGTAGAGCGATGACCGGCGGCCTTCCTTGAGTTTGCCGACAATCCAGCGGGTGAGGGCAGAGCCGGACGCTCCGGTCTCCAGGCATCCTACCTTGCCGCAACGGCAGATGATATCGTTTTCGAGAAGGGGCACGTGCCCGAATTCTCCCGAGAAACCGGATTTGCCGTAATAGAGCTTGCCATCCAGGATCATACCCATTCCGAGCCCCCAGCTGAGGTTGACGAAGAGCATGTCCGGGTCGGCATCCTTCCCGAGCATCATGTATTCGCCGTAGGTCATTGCACGGGAGTCGTTCTCGATGCTGACCGGTGTGCCCAGTTCGCGCTGGAAGATGTCCTTGAGTGGGATGTCGTCGCTCACGAAATACGAGAGGCTGAACCCTTTCTCGGGATTGACCCTGCCGGTTAGGCTGATGCCTATGCCGAGGACCTTGCTCCAGGGGATGCCGGAGCCGGATACTTCCTCTTTGATTTTCTTGCAGATGGTGCGGAAAGAATCTGCGTTGGCCTCAAGCACGAAGGAGATGTCCTGGATGAAGAACTTGAGACTCCCGGTAAAATCCGCGATGGCGATATGGATGTGCTGACGGGCTACGTCGACGCCCACGAAGTACCCCGCTTCCGGGTTCAGGCCGAACGTGTTGGGCCTCCTGCCGCCGCTGGTGCCGACTTTGCCCTTCTCCGTGAGAAAGCCCTCGGAGATGAGTTCTGCGACCAGTTTGGTGACGGTGGGCACGCTGATTGCGAGCTCCCGGCTGAAATCGGCTATGCTGCAGTCACCGTTTTTAATGCATAGTTCTATTATACCTTTTTGGGCTGCTGTCATAAGTCTTAGCGTTCGATATTACAAATCTAACAAATATTTAGTACTTTTGTAAAGTTTTTTAAAAAATTTTAAAAAATGAGAGAGAAGAGACTGTCCCTTAGAGCCAAGTTATACTTGAGCCTCTGTTCCATCGCCCTGGTGCTGCTGATATCCAGCATCATCTCCGTTTTGGAATTCAGGCGGATGAGCTCTTATATCTCCGATATGGTCGCAGACAACATCGAGAGCATCAATGCGGCGCAGAAACTGTATGACGATGCCAACGAATATAATCTCAAACTGCTTTCCGTGATAGGGGACGAATCCTCCACCATACGTCCGGAGTTCGACGAGGTCGCCTTCTCGATGCGTCTGGACAGTCTCCGCTCTTCGGCCCCCAATACCATTGTCGCGCATCAGGCGGATTCCGTGCAGTATGCCTACTCCGCCTATATGCTGACTTCCCTGGAGCTGGAGGATGTGCTGCAGTCGGATTTCATCGACACCAGATCCTGGTACTTCGAGCGCCTGCAACCCAGATACAACCGCCTGCGCCACGACATAGATGCGCTCTCCAACGCTATCTACGATGAACTTGCAGACAATTCGGAGACTTTCCAGGGCGCCTTCTACAGGAGCATCATTCCCGGAATGGTCGCCGTGGCAGTCGGGTTGCTGCTGGTGCTGATGCTGCTGTTCTTCCTGGAATCCAACTATATCAAGCCTATCTACAGGATGCTTGCTTCGCTCAAGAACTACCGTGTATTCAGCCGGAATTACGGCTACACCTTTGATGGAGACGACCAACTTAGCGAGCTCAATACCGGGGTCAAGGAACTCACGGAAGAGAACAGGATACTCCGCAAGCGTATTTCCGCGATGAAGCTATCTTCTAACAAGGACAACTGATGAATTGGAAGACAATCAGCAGGAACGTGGGCTACGCGCTGCTCGTCAGCGCGCTGTTTATGTTCATATCTCTCCTCATTGCCATTACCGGGGGAGAGGATACTGCCATTGCACCGCTGTCCATCAGTTTCATACTGACTTTCATCTTTGGGTTCTTCCCCTTCATCTTCGTCCGCAAGACCGCCGCGATCACTATGCGTGAGGGCTATGTCATCATTGTCCTTTCGTGGTTGCTGTCGTTCGTCTTCGGGATGCTGCCCTATGTGCTCTGGGGAGGTCCGTTCACGGTCATAAATGCCTGGTTCGAAAGCGTTTCCGGTTTCACGACCACCGGAGCCAGCATACTCGCCGATGTGGAGGCATTGCCCAAGGCCCTGCTTTTCTGGAGGGCTTCCACA
Organism: uncultured Bacteroidales bacterium; assembly: GCA_946406095.1. Classification (GTDB taxonomy): domain Bacteria; phylum Bacteroidota; class Bacteroidia; order Bacteroidales; family UBA932; genus Cryptobacteroides. Next base: position 9,638 of record CAMJJO010000026.1, read on the forward strand.
CACTTCATCGGCGGCTTGGGAGTAGTGGTCTTCCTGCTGCTGATCATCCCGTCTTCCAGCCCCATGAGGCTGAGGCTGACCAATATGGAGCTTTCCTCGCTTTCGAAAGATTCCTACAACGTCAGGGCGAACCAGACAGTGTATATCTTCTCGTCCGTCTACCTTGGGATGAACATAGCCGCATTCCTAGCCTACGTGATTGCCGGAATGATGCCGTTCGACGCCATCTGCCATTCGTTCAGCGTCTGTGCAACCGGCGGATTCAGCAGCCGTAACCTTTCCATACTGTCTTTCCATTCGCTGCCGATTACCCTGGTGACCATGTTCTTCATGTATGTGGCTTCCCTTCACTTCGGGATGCTCTACGTGACGATAGTCACCCGCTCCCTGAAGCCGCTTAACAACGATGTCTTCAAATTCTTCACGGGCATGCTCGTGGCCGGGTCCATCGTGGTGGCGACCGTGCTCAAGACCGAGGGAGTCGTGGAGACCTGGCCGAAGGCAATCCTGGATGGCAGTTTCCAGCTGCTCAGCTATACTTCCACCACCGGGTTCGCCATCTGCGACAACAGCGTATGGCCTCTCTTCCCAGCGGTGCTGATAATGGTGTTCGGCATCCAGTGCGGTATGGCCGGGTCGACTACGGGAGGCATCAAGTCGGACCGTATCCTCCTGACGCTCAAGAGCGTGGTGGTGCATCTGCGGCGGTCCGTCAATCCTTCCACGGTAAATGAGGTCCGCTTCAACGGCAAGCCTGTCAGCGACAAGGATGTGGAGCCGCACGTGCTTTATGTGGCCATATTCTTCATAGTCTTCGCCGTGTCCACTCTGCTGTGCCTTGCATCCGGTTCAGACAATGCCAACGCCATAATGGGCACTCTCTGTTGCCTGGATAACGTGGGCCCTGCAGCCGGCACTTCGATAGGCTCCCTCGGCAATTATGGCGCCGAACCATCTCTGGCCAAGTTCTTCTACACCCTCGACATGTTCATGGGGCGTGTGGAGATCTATCCTGTGCTTGCAGTCGCATCTTTCCTCTTTGCCCGCCGGAATCGATAGATGGACCGCAGCGATTTTCTCTACAAGGAATTCACCCGACGCTTCAGCTACGGCCTGACATCCTGCCAGGACGCGCTGATGCACAAGATCGCATCTTTCCTGACAGGGGACGATGCAGACATCCTGGTCGTGAATGGCTATGCCGGCACGGGCAAGACCACTGCCATCTCGGTGGTGATCGATGCCCTGGAAGAAATGAAACTCCATACCGTGCTGCTGGCTCCCACCGGGCGGGCCGCCAAGGTCCTTTCCGGAATGGCACACCGCCCCGCCTTTACCATCCACAAGCATATCTACCGACAGAAATCCGTTGGGGCGGACGGCTTCGGCCAATTCTCGCTCACTCCCAACAAGGCCAGGAACACCCTTTTCGTGGTGGATGAGGTTTCGCTGATCGGAATAGAGGAGGCCGCACGTCAGTCCAGCACGGCGTTCGGCACGGGAAATCTCCTGGAAGACCTGGTGACATTCGTACGGAACGGGGTGGATTGCAGGCTGATACTGATTGGAGATGCCGCCCAGCTGCCCCCGGTGGGCCTGGATGCCAGCCCGGCATTGAGCTCGGATTATATGGACGGTTTCGGCGGGGTGCAGTATGCCGAGCTGACTTCCGTAGTCCGGCAGGCTCAGGAATCCGGGATTCTCAAGAACGCAACGACGATCAGGGAGATCATCCGCTCTGCCGAGGCGGGGGAGTCCTTCGGCAAGCTTGAGCTGGACCTGAACGGCTGCGGCGACATCGAGCGCATCTCCGGCGGGGAGCTGATCGATGCAATTGCCTCTGCCTACGGCAAATACGGCGAGGATGAGACCATCATACTCTGCCGATCCAACAAACGTGCGATACGCTATAATCTGGGCATCCGGGCTCAGGTTCAGTATAAGGAAGACCGCCTGGTGCGCGGCGACAGGCTGATGATAGTGAAGAACTGCTACCAGTTCGTGGAAGATGTGGAAGGGATGGACTACATCGCAAACGGCGACATGGCACGCCTGATACGCATCAAGAACTACGAGGACCGCTATGGGCTGCACTTTGCCGATGCGGTGCTGTCTTTCCCCGATTACGATGACTGGGAAGTGAAGGCAAAGGTCTGTCTGGACACCCTGGAAAGCGAGGCCGCATCGCTCACATATGAGCAGCAGAACCAGCTGTATCTGGGGGTGTCGGAGGATTATGCGCACCTCAAGACTAAAAAGGCCCGTTACGATGCGGTGCGGGAGGACCCCTATTTCAATGCCCTGCAACTTAAATATGCAGATGCCATAACCTGCCACAAATCCCAGGGAGGCCAGTGGGCCTGCGTGTTCATCGACTGTCCGTTCTGGCAGGACGAACAGAGCCTGGACGATTTCAAATGGCTGTATACCGCCCTTACCAGGGCTGTGGAAAAAGTATATCTTGTGAACTTTAACGACCGTTTCTTCGTATGAAAACACTCATCATAGTCCTGTCTTTGATAATGAATCTGACCTGGGCGCCGGATTCTTCGCGTTTCGCCTTCACCAAGGACAACGATCTGTATGTCTGCGCCAAGGGCTCTTCCGACACCTTGCGCCTGACCCATGACGGCTCGGACCTGATCCTTAACGGATATGCATCCTGGGTGTATTACGAAGAGATTTTCGGGCGGGCGTCCCGCTACCGCGCTTTCTGGTGGAGCAAGGATGGCCGGAAGCTCGCCTTCTACCGTTTCGACCAGACCGATGTGCCCATGTTCCCCATCTATTCCGCCGTGGGGCAGGATGGCGTCCTTCACAAGACCCGCTATCCGAAGGTGGGGGAGCCGAATCCCAAGGTGAAGATAGGAATCATCGACATGGACCGTCCTTCCGAGGTTGTCTGGGCCGATTTCGACGAGAATGAAGACCAGTATTTCGGGACTCCGTTCTGGGGGGATGACGGCCGGTATCTTTACATTCAGCGTGAACCGAGGGTGCAGCAGCATCTGGATCTTTTCCGGGTGGATGCATCCGATGGCAGCAAGGTCCGCACCTATTCCGAGGACAGCGAGACCTGGCTGAGCTGGATAGAAGGGATGCTCTTTTCCGACAAGGGCCTTTACATGGTCCGTGATTTCGAGACCGGGTGGGAACAGATTTATTATCTTTCTTATGACGGGAAGGAGCTCAAAAGGCTTACCGACGGCAAGAACTGGAGGGTGAAACTGCGCAAGCTGGACAAGAAGACGGGAGACCTCTATTTCGTGGCTGAAAGGGATTCCAGGGTGATGTCTTACATGTATAAACTGAGCAGGAAAGGGCGGGTGACCCGTCTTACCCCGGAGGGATATAATGTGGAGAGCTGCTGGTTCACCAGGGATATGAAAAACGTTTATGCGCGCCTTTCCAATGCCCGTACGATGGTGTTCGAGTGGTCCAGCAGGGCTCCCGGCAGCATCAAGGAAGAAGAGGATTCGCTGCATTTCGCCCTGCCTCATATCATCAGCATCAAGGCGGAGGATGGCCAGGATATGTATGGCAGGATCACCTATCCCAAGGGCTTCGATCCTTCGAAGAGGTATCCCGTCCATTTCGAGATTTATGGCGGGCCGAACACGGCCTATGTGTATAACCGCTGGCGCAAGCCGGACCCATGGTTCTGGGAGAACGGAATCATCAACATTGTGGCCGACTGCCGTGTCGCAGGGCATTCCGGAAGGGTTGGCAGAGACCTGTCTTTCTGCGACCTGACCACCGTGCCGGTCAAGGACTTCGCCACCTGGGCCGAATGGGCGAAATCCCTTCCGTATGTGGATGGAGACCATATCGGAGTGGAGGGATTCTCTTTCGGGGGAACCATGACGTCTATGCTTCTGATGCGCCACCCGGAACTGTTCTGCTGCGGAATCGCCGGCGGGGGAGTGTATGACTGGGAGTTGTACGATTCCCATTACACCGAGCGTTTCATGCTGACTTCCGATTTGAACCACGATGGTTTCGAACGGTCCAAGGTCCTGAATTACGTGGACGGATTGCAGGATGGGGTTCATCTGAAACTTACTCACGGCACGGGAGATGACAATGTGCACTTCCAGAATACCTTGCAGCTGGTTGATGCCCTCCAGGAAGCCGGGAAGCAGTTCGAACTGATGATCTATCCCGACGGGATGCACGGCTACCGTGGAAAGCAGGGGGAACACTCCCGCGCGGCGGACAGGATTTTCTGGCTCAAGTATCTGAAAAATCAGTAATTATTGCTATATTTGAAAGATAAATACCACAGATTATGGCAGACTATATTTCCAGGGCCAATGCCTGGCTCACCGGTGACTTCGATCCCGAAACCAAAGGCAAGATCATAGAACTCCGCAACAGCGATCCCGCCGCATTCGAAGATGCGTTCTACAAGAACCTCGAATTCGGCACGGGCGGCCTCCGCGGCATTATGGGAGTGGGCACGAACCGTATGAACAAATATACGGTGGGTATGGCCACCCAGGGCCTTGCAAACTATATCCTGGCTCATTGCAAGCAGGATGACCTCCGTTTCTGCATATCCTACGACAGCCGCAACAACAGCAAGGAATTCGCAAAGATAACCGCCGACGTGATGTCTGCCAACGGAATCGATGTCTTCATCTTCGACAACATCCGTCCTACCCCCGAGCTCAGCTATGCCATACGCCTGAAGGGCGCGATCGCCGGCGTGATGATCACGGCTTCGCACAATCCGAAAGAGTATAACGGCTACAAGGTATTCTGGAGCGATGGCGGGCAGATTACATCTCCCGTAGATAAAGACATCGTTGCCGAAGTCAACAAGATCACCGACCCTTCGATGGTGAAGTTTACGGCCGGGGAGCGCTGCGGCAGCATCGACATCATGGGTGCGGACGTGGATGAACTGTATCTTCGTGACATCCTCTCGCTTGCCATGTCGCCGGAAGCCTGCGCCCGCCATTCGGATCTCAAGTTCGTCTATACTCCTCTTCATGGCTGCGGCGTCCGCCTGGTGCCCGAATGCCTCAAGAGGCTGGGATTCAAGAATATAATCCATGTGCCCGAGCAGGATATCAGCGACGGAGATTTCCCCACGGTGGTTTCTCCCAATCCTGAGGAGCCTGCTGCAATGAAGATGGCGCTCGAGGCGGCCGACCGCGAAGGAGCCGACGTGGTGATGGCGACCGATCCGGATGCCGACCGCCTTGGCATCGCAGTTCGTGACAACGAAGGCAGGATGGTGCAGTTCAACGGCAATATGACGGCCACTCTGCTGACTTATTATATCCTCTCCCGCAGGGCTGAACTCGGCACCCTCGGCAAGGGAAAGTATCTTGTAAAGACCATAGTTACCACCGAATCCATCAAGGAACTTGGCGAGAAGTTTGGAGTGCCTTGCTATGACGTGCTCACAGGCTTCAAATATATTGCCGAGGTGGTCAAGCGCAACGAGCCTGACGGGGAATTCATCTGCGGAGGTGAGGAGAGCTACGGCTTCAACGTGGGCCAGTTCGTGCGCGACAAGGATGCCCAGATGGCCTGCATCATGGTTGCGGAGTGTGCCGCATGGGCTGCCGACCAGGGGCTCAGCATGTATCAGCT
>CAMJJO010000027.1 GCA_946406095.1 uncultured Bacteroidales bacterium
TACCAGCTGAGCATCGAGGAAGGGAGCGCGCTGGCGCGGATGATAGAGAAGGGCGAGGTGAGGGAATTGGGCGAAGATGAGTGCCGGGAGCAGTATGATTATATGTGCAGGCGGCTGGCGGAAGCCGGATACCATCACTACGAAATCTCCAACTGGGCCCTTCCCGGGCACGAAGCCATCCATAATTCAGCCTACTGGACACGGCATCCCTATGTGGGCCTGGGCCCCGGGGCGCATTCGCTGATCGGGAACCGCCGGAGCTGGAACAGCCAGGAGCTGAGCGGATGGATGCCGGAAGGGGAAGACCTGACTGAGGAACAGATTCACGAAGAGGAAGTCATGCTGCTCTCTCGCACCGACAAAGGCTCCATCCCGGAACGGGACTGGTTCATCGCCGACGAGATTATCCCTGATCTGCTATGACGTGCTCCGCAGCGGCGGACAGGGCTTCGTAGAATTCGGGGCCGAAGCGGCGGATGAGGGGCTCCTTCAAGAACTGATATACCCGTATGCCTTCGCGCCTGCCGCGTTCGAAGGCGCATTTGCAAATATCCCATCGGTGGAGGTTCAGCGCCATGCCTCCTCCGCGGAATTTCTTGATGCGGATGGGATACAGGGCGCAGGAAATCGGCTTGGTCAAGCCAGCTTTCTCTATGCCGCACAGGCAGTTATCCCCTTCGAAACAGCAATATGCACATTCCTCGGACCCGGGCACCAGCGGAGTCACCAGGTCTCCTTCGCGATCCACCGCAAAATAGCCGGAGGCCTCTGCCGCGGCACGGCCTTCTTCGCGGATGAACGGGGAAAACAGATGGAAATCCCGCTCCAGCGCCGGTATCTCGTCTTCTTCCAGGGGAGCACCGCTGTCCCCCACTATGCAGCAGGCACCGCGGCAGACGGGGTAGTCGCAGGCGAAAAACTCGCACACGACATCCTCGCTCACAAGCACGTCGCCTATCTGGATTATTGTCCCGAAATCTTCCCTTCTCATTTGATGACGTATTCAACCTTGCTGCCCTTTCCGAGCGCGTCCACCACGGCCGCGACATCATCCACCGTCACCTTGCCGAGGTAGGTGGAGTAATTGGAAATCATATCCTTGCCTTCGGAATGGCGGCGGAGGAAAGCCTCCATCACATAGTCCGGATCAGCAGCTTCGCCGGCCATCTCCTGTGCCAGGGCAGCCTTGAGGCCTTTCAGTGTAGCAGGAGAGAGAGGGGCGGAAGATATCCTGGCAAGGGATTCGCGGAGGCAGTTCATCATCTCCATGGGATCCGCAGGCTCGACGTCCGCCGGAAGGCCCTCGGAAGGGCATGGGTGGCAGTTTATGAACAGCGCTATCCGCTCGGTAGGCAGCAGGGTCAGATTAGGGATGATGTCGAAATAGTATCCCATCGGAGCCAGATCCATCACCAGTTCACGGCGGATATGCTCCACGGCTATCCGGAAGGCGCACCACGCCTGCATTGTGAACGGGCGCTCAGCCGCCATGGCCACGTTCGCGCTGGAGCCATCCCCCACCAGCCGGTCGCTCTTGTCCACTGTGTAGGTGGACCACCCCGAGCGCAGCTGGTAAGTCACCTTGGGACGCACCGAGTATGACTTGTTGCCGCGGAAACTGCTCATGACCCTGCACAGGAACTTCTGCAGGCCGTAGGGATCGATGTTGCCTTCGATAAAGATTATTCCGTCCTGGCACTTGAGGAACTGGGTGGCAAAATAGGCCTCCGCATTTTCCGGCAGATCATCGCTGAGTTTGCCAAGGGACTTGGTGGGAGGATAGTAGAAATCCGGGCACATTATGCTGTCCGCCACCGCATTGATACCTTCGGTGGAAAAGCGGAAATCCTCCTGGCGGAGAGCTTCGCTGCGCCTGTAATAATCGAAACTGCGCTTGTTGAGGGTGCGGTTTTTCTGTATGGAGAACAACGAACGGAAAAGCAGGTTCAGCTTGTCTGCGGGGGTGGTGCCGACTATGCGCATGTCCGAGACGGTCACCTTGCAATTCATCGTTATACCATTGGCTTCCAGCATATTGCGGAAGTGCATCGCTTCCATCCCGCACACATCGTAGAGCCCCAGCATATCCCCGACAAACGCGCTTTCGCCTTCTTTGATCCCGGGCACTTCGGTGAAGCCGCCGCGAAGCATGAACGCATAGCGGACTTTAGAGTCGGAGGTCTTACGGAAAACCACCTTCATGCCGTTGTTGAAGGTCCAGAGGCTGCCCCCCGTCTGTGGATCGGAAACCTCGGACTTTATCTTGAGCTTACGGTCGACAGGGTAATAGAGAGACAGGGTGTCCCCGGCCTTTCCCCTGTATGCGGCTGGCGTCTCAAGAGCCTTCCAGGAATTCTTGAAAACCCTTTCCAGAGCCTTTGTATCCAAGGAATCCGACGGGGTGCCGTACTGCACCGTGAGGTTCCGGCGCACGTCCAGGAGCGCTCCGACGAAACGGTTGAACAGCGCAAGGTCCTGCTCCGGCGATATCTTTCTGCCGCTGAAGAAGTTGACAATCTCCTTGCGGGAGGCCATGCTTGCGCCATAGATATAGTTGGCCGTGCAGAGTGAGACATAGTCCTTGTTGGTCATGGTGCTGGCGGTCTTCTCCTGCGCCCAGGCCAGGAAGCGGATCTTGGCATCCTGGAATTCCTCGTGGGAAACACCGTTCTTGTCGAGGTCTGCAAGCACTCCGGCGATGAGGGAGGTCGCAGCCTCGACATCCTTCTCGTCCACTCCGATCTCGAAGCAGTACTGTTCGTCCGAATCCGTCTTGGAGCTGTCTATATAATCGAAATTGATATGGCCCAGAGGGATATCCTTTTCGGCGAAGACGGCCTCTATGCGCTTGCGGAGAATGTAGCCGAGCTGCCGGGAAAACATAGTCGCGACCAGCGGCTGAGGCGTGCTCATATATTTCTGCGGCGTGCGGGAAGTGGAATATGTCACCCTTATTTCAGAGAGATGACGGCAGCCGTTGTTATAGTGGAGGAAGCGGGCGCGGTCCGAGGGGTTCCAGACATAGGCAGGCCTCTCCCCGGCGGCTTCCCTCTTGGACACGGTAAGGGACATCAGGGAGAAACGGTCCTTGAGCTTCGCGGCATCCAGGTCGCCGCAGGCCACTATCGCCTGCTCCCCTTTCGTGCTGTTTATCAGGTCGAAAAGCAGGATAATGGTGGAGTCCAATGCAACGGATTGGAAGGTCGGCACATCTTCAAAATTGAAGATTGCGGCACCGCCGGAATAGGAGACATAACCGTCCCGCGTGTAGCCTACGCCTTTCGATGCGAGGAATCCGTAGTCCAGAGCGGCGCGCACATCTTCTTGATTGTCAACACCTTTCTTGATGAGAGCAAAGTTGGCATAACCTTTGGAAGATGTGTTGGAGACGATATAATATGTGATTCCGTTGGCAAAGCGCCCGGTGATGATGCCGGACTGCTGCCCGAGAGTGGGAAGTTGCTGGGCGGACATCCCGGCAGAAAAAGCCAGGATGATTGAAATACAGAGTATGTGTTTGAACGCTTTGAACATATTGAATCAGCGCGACACAAAAATACAACAAAAATTGCTATTTTTGCGAACTGTAACAAGGATTGAACCAAAACAATTTATAAGGAAATGAAAAAGCTTATCACTATTGTAGCAGCGATTCTCTGCGCAAGCGCAGTTTACGCTCAGGATCTTGCAACGGCAACTGAGACCTTCAACAACGGTGTTACCGCCAATGAGGCAGGCAACGTTGAAATGGCTCTTCAGAACTTCAAGGAAGCCCTCGCCATGGCAGAAGGGCTTGGGGAAGAGGGCGCAGATATAGTTGCAAATTGCAAGAGCTCCATTCCTATCCTTATGTTCTCGCTTGCCAAGAAAGCAGTCAACGAAGCTGAATACGACAAGGCTGTAGCAGGTCTGAAAGAGACCATCGAAATTGCCACCAAATACGGCGTTGACAACATCGCCGACGAAGCGACGGTCCTGATTCCCCAGGTGCTGATGCAGAAGGCTAACGGCTTCTTCAACGATAAGGATTATGCCGGTGCAGCCGATGCATACAAGGCAGTTCTCGCCGAGGATGCCGCCAACGGTATGGCAAGCCTCCGTCTCGGTGCAGCCCTCAAGGCCCTTGGGGACAAAGACGGTGCAGTCGAGGCTTTCCAGGCAGCTATCGCCAACGGTCAGGACAAGTCTGCAAGCAAGCAGCTTGTGAACCTCTACCAGCAGGAGGCAGCCGCCAGCCTGAAGGCGAAGAAGTATGACGATGCCATTGCAGCCGCCCTTGAATCCAACAAATATGGCGAGAGCGCAAAGGCATACCAGATCGCCGGCACCGCCGCCTCCAACGGTGGCAAGACCAAGCTCGCCATCGAGTACTTCGAGAAGTATATCGAGCTTGCCCCTACCGCCAAGAACAGCGGAGACATCCTCTTCAGCATCGCAGTTTCCTACCAGCAGCTGAAGGATACCGCAAAGGCGAAGGAGTACTACCAGAAGGCTATTGCAGAGCCCGGCAAGATTAATCCCAAGAATCTTGAGGCCGCAAAGGCACAGCTCGCCGCAATCAAGTAAGGAATATGACCTTCCTGGAACTTCTGGCTCCGGCAAGGAATGCTGACATCGGCATCGCTGCAATCGACTGCGGTGCCGATGCCGTATATATTGCCGGGCCGCAGTTCGGCGCGAGGAAAGATGCCGGCAACCCTGTCGGCGAGATCGCCCGCCTGTGCGAGCACGCCCACAAGTTCGGGGCAAGGGTGTTCGTAACGGTCAATATCCTGCTGAGGGACGATGAGATGGAAGAGGTCCACTCTCAGATGCTTGACGAGCAGGAAGCCGGGGTGGACGCCTTCATCATCAGGGACACCCGCATCTGCGAGTGGAAGGACATCACCGTGCCCCTGCATGCCTCCACCCAGTGCGCCATCCGCACCGCGGAAGACGCAAAGCGCTATGCTGCAGCTGGTTGCAGCAGGATAGTCCTGGAGCGCGAGTTGCCGCTCACGGCAATTCAGGAGATCTGCAAGGCAGTGGATTGCGAAGTGGAGTGCTTCGTTCACGGAGCCCTCTGCGTATGCTACAGCGGGGAATGCAGGTTGAGCGAGTACCTGGACGGCCGGAGTGCCGACCGCGGGGAATGCATACAGGCCTGTCGCTCCATGTACGACCTCGTGGACGAGTCCGGAAAAGTGCTGGTGCGGAACAAGGCCCTGCTGTCGCTCAAAGACCTGAACCTTCGGGCCCGCCTGCCCGAACTGGCAGAAGCGGGTGTCTGCTCTTTCAAGATCGAGGGCAGGCTCAAGAGCATCTCCTATGTCAGGAATATCACACGCTACCACTCACAGGCTCTGGACGCCCTTGTGGCCGCACACCCCGACAAATATGCCCGGGCAGCCTTCGGAAGGGTTTCCGGAGGGGTTGAGCCGGATCCGTGGAAGACCTTCAACCGGGGTTATACCGAGTTGTTCTTCGACGGGCGGCGCGGAAAATGGTCTTCGATGGACGCCCCTAAGTCGATGGGAGAGTTCATCGGCACCATAAGCGCCCTGCGGAGGCACGGGAAAGACGTAGAAATCTCCCTTAAACCGGCCTCCAGGGGCCTGGAACTTCATAACGGAGACGGTTTCGCCTTTGCCGGAAAAGCCGGAGTAACCGGGTTCCGAGGGGACGTATGTTCCGGTAACACAATTGTTTGCAAGCCGGTGGACGGCCTGCGGGAAGGGTTGTCCGTCTACCGCAACATCGACACGGCCTTCGAGAAGGAATTGGACAAGAACCCCTGCCACAGAGAGCTCTCGGTGGCGCTTTCCGTCCGTGTCCACGGAAAATGGAACATAGATGTTACCGTGCTGTCGGAGGATGGAAGGGAGTTTACCAGCCCCTTCAAGGCGGACCTTGAGAGGGCGGAAAACCGGGATAGGGCCGAAGCCATGCTCCGCGAGCAACTGGGAAAGCGCAGCCTGCATTATCATTTCCATGTAGATTCGGTAGTCTCCGATGCTCCGGGAGGGGCTTTGCCGCTGCTCAGCGCATCCACTATCAACAGTATCCGCCGGCTTATCGCAGAAGACCTGGATTCTCTGCCGGTTGCTGCCATTCCCCTCGCAGCAGCCGGAAAATCGCCCTCTTCCGCGGCTGCTGCGGGCCATGCTTCCGGTAACGGCAAAGAACTGATGAAATCCAAATACTGCATCAAATACGAATTGGGGATTTGCCCAGTCCATCAGGGCGCAAAACCCGCCGGGAAGCTGTTCCTTCTTAACAACGGCCGTCGCCTTGCACTGGAATTCGACTGCAAGGCCTGCGAAATGAGCGTCATTCAAGAGCAAAGGTGATCTTGACATCACCGAAGCGACCTTCGATAGATTTACCCTTGGTGAAGTAGGTGGAGCCGAGCTGGCCGCGCCAGACGATGTCGTCGGCACTGTGGATCGGGATATCGATGTCGAAGCCGTATGTTTTGGACTTGATCTTGACGGAGGCCGAGCATTTCCAATTGGTGCGGGTGCCGCCGTCGTCCTCTGAAATCAGGAATGCAAGTTTGTCCAGCTGGTCGGAGAAATCCGTCACCAGGACGGCGTTGAAACGTTTTTTCTTCCCCACCTCGCCGCGCTTGACAACCACAACGAAATCGGTAATGGTCGGAGTGTAATTCTTCAGTTGATCCTCGGTGGATGCGTAGAAGCTGTGCACCCCTCCGCACCAGACATGGAATTCGCTGGCACCGGCGAACCAGGAATCATACTGCCTGAGCATGGTGAAATCCCTGATATACAGATTGTAACGTTCGGTGCCGTCATCTTCGTCTTCGTCCTCATCCAACCAGGATTTGGTACTGAAGAAGGATTCCATCGGCACACAGTCGGAGTCGCTGTTCCGATTGATGACCCACACGGGCCTCTCGATAGCGACTTTTTCATCGACAAGCAGTGAATCGGTGACCTCGAAGTGTCCGGACTCTCCGGAAATCACATAAGCATAGTTGGCCTCCGCGCCATTTTCGGGATCGAAAGTGATCAACGGCAGGGTCTCCCCGTCCCACTCTTCGGAGTAGGGCCAATAAATCTGCAGACCGGAATCTTTCAGGCCGTCAAGGTAGCGCTGCACGTCCGCGGCGCCGGCTTTGGTGCCAGAAGGCGCCCTGGATGCAAGATAATCCTCGATCATGGAACGGATGGGCACGGAATAGGCCGCCTTCGATGATTTCGCATGCTTGGTTCCAACGCCGGAACCCGGCACCGTCAGCAAATCCGCCATCATATACTCTTCGTCGTAACCATTGTCCGACGAAGAGCACACGGCATCGTATACCTCCTGCATCTGCTCGGCACCCAATGGCAAAGAAGAGAGCATACGCGCAACTTCCTGTCTGGTCATCACCACTTCTTTATCAACAGTTTCAACCGATGCGCCGCCTCGGTTGCAAGCGCTTGCAGCAAGCAGCACTACCGCCACTGCAAAGTAGAGTTTGGATAATGTCTTCATTCCCCACAACCTTTTTTTTGCAAAGTGAGGAATAATTATCGGTTTAATTTGCGTGTTAAACGTTTAAGTTCAAAAAACGCAGGCGGATGCACTCCGTCTGCGTTTTTTTCGGTAATCCAGGCCCGAAACACATACATTGAAACTTTAAAAATTTATGTTTCAGGCATATGATAAGATTTATCCGTTCTCTATTATGTCTGTAAGGAAGTCGGTAATGTCGATTCCGGCGGCGCGGACCATCTTGGGAACCAGGGATGCACTCGTCATTCCGGGGATTGTATTGACCTCCAGGAAATACAGGCCATCCTCCGCATAGATATAGTCCATCCGCACCAGTCCGGAGCAGTCCAGATTCTCGTAAATGCGCGCCGTGGTTTCCTGCACTAGTTTCACTATCTCTTCGGAAGCTTCCGCAGGGCACACTTCGCGGCTGTGGCCGTTATACTTGGCATCGTAGTCGAAATATTCGTTCTCGGTGATGATCTCGATTATCGGAAGGGTGTGCACGGTGCCGGAAGTGCGGTAGGCGGCGCAAGTGAACTCACGTCCGTCGATTCCCTGCTCCACAAGCACGGTAGGACCCTCGGAGAAAGCATATCCCACCGCAGTGGCAACGTCGGCCGGATCCTTGACCATCGTCACGCCGAAACTCGAACCGCCGATGGTAGGTTTCACGAACACGGGGAACTTCAGAGAAGAGGCAACCTGTGCGGAGAAGGCATCCAGGTCGGCTCCCTTGTGCACGAATGCGTCCGGGGCGCACTTCACTATGCCGAGGTCACGGATATAACTCTTGCAGGCATATTTGTCGAATGCGATTGCGCTGACAGCAGAAGAGCAGGTGCTGAAAGGGATTCCCAGCATCTCCAGATAGCCCTGAAGCTGCCCGCTCTCGCCCGGTGCCCCGTGCTGCATGATGTAGACAAAGTCGAAACGCACCTTCTCTCCCAGCACAGTAATGCTGAAGTCGGTCTTGTCCACCTCGGGACGCGCCCCCTCGGGGAAGGTCATACGCATCGCATCTTTCTTCTTGCAAGCCACGAGCTGCCACTTTCCGAAGCGGGCGAAAATCTCGTAAACGTCATACTTGTCGCCGTCGATGCGGGATGCCGTGAATTCCCCGCTCCGGCATGCCACCTCCCACTCGGAAGAGTCGCTGCCGTAGATGACGGCTATGGTCTTGTACTTTCCCATATTATTCGAAATAGTATTCTTCTTCTGTCTGAGTCTCTGCCTGGCCCTCTTCCGTTGTCTCGATATCTCCGCCCGTGCAGTCCAGGTTGAAATTCACCGTCGCAGGCGCGATGAAGCGGTCCGCCTCGCTGAACAACCCGTCCGCAAGGCACTTCTTCATCCAGATGCCCCAGATAGGCAGGGCCATGTTGGAACCGCTACCCAAGGCAAGGGAATTGAAGTGGATCTGGCGGTCCTCGCCGCCGACCCATACGCCGCAGGTGATGCTGGGGGTATATCCGATGAACCAGCCGTCGGAGTTATCGTTCGTGGTGCCGGTCTTGCCGGCGATCTCTCCCTTGAGCCCGTACGAAGCGCGCAGGCGCGCACCGGTGCCGTGGTTCACGACTCCCTCCATCAGGTTCACCATGAGATATGAGGTATTCTCGCCGATGGCCTCCCGCTTGCGGTTGGTGAACTCGGAGAGCACGTTCCCCTGGCTGTCCTCTATGCGGGTGACATACATCGGGGTGATATAGACGCCGCGGGAAGGAAGGGCGTTGTAGGCCGCCACCATCTCCATGATGGAAATGTCGGCCGCACCGACACAAAGGGCGTAAACCTCCTCCAGATGGCTGTGGATGCCCATCTTATGCATCATTTCCGCCATGGCGTGAGGGCCGAACTGCTTCATAAGGTAGGCGGAGATGTTGTTGGAAGAATGAGTGAGCCCCCATTTGAGAGTGACCGTCTTGCCGATCCACTCATCCTTGTCCGTAGAGCGCGGGGTCCAGTCGGTGCCGTCGCCGGCGATGAAGGACTGGGGGACGTTGATCACCTTGTCGCAAGGGGACATTCCTTCCTGCATTGCAAGCGTATAGAGGAAAGGCTTGATGGTCGAACCCACCTGGCGCTTTCCCTGACCGACGTTGTCGTATTTGAAATAGCGGTAGTTGGGGCCGCCGACATATGCCTTGAGGTGCCCGGTGACGGGCTCTATGGCCACCATTCCGCAACGGAGGATGCTCTTGTACCAGAGGATGGAGTCGTTGGGGGTCATCACCGTATCGACGTAACCCTTGGTGTTCCAGGCGAATACCCGCATCTTCACGGGCTTGTCGAACTGTGCCAGGATTTCGGCATCGGAGACTCCGGCCTTGTGCTGGAGGCGGTAACGGTCGCTCCAGCGGCGGGCGTTCGTCATAAGGCGGTCCCTGGTGGCCTTGTCCACATCCCCGGCGAACGGAGCGTTCTTCTTCCACTTGTTCTCGCGGTCGAACGCTTTCTGCAGGTTCTTGCCAAGATGCTCGGCCACCGCCAGCTCGGCGTTCTGCTGCATCCGGTAGTTGATGGTGGTATAGATGCGGAGGCCGTCCTTGTCGAGGTCGTACTTCTCTCCGCCGGGTTTCTTGTTCTTGTTGAGCCAGCCGAAGAGCTCGTCATCCCGCCAGCGCAGGGAATCCGCGGTATAATCTTCGGCGTACTGATACTTGCTGCGCTTGGGCTTTTCTGCATTCATGTCCCTGCGGAGGAGATCCCGGAAATAAGGCGCAAGGCCGGCGTTATGGTCCCTGACCTGATATATGAGATTGATGGGGATCTGCTTGATGGAATCCGCTTCTGCCTTGCCGATGTATTTGTTTTTCGCCATCTGGCCAATCACGAAGTTGCGGCGGCCGAGGGCGCGCTCGGGATTGATCACGGGGTTATAGCGGGTGGGTTTGTTAACCATTCCCACAAGCGTGGCGGCCTCCTCCACGGTAAGTTCGGAAGGGAGTTTGTCGAAGAAGGTTTCGGATGCCGCACGGATGCCATAGGCACTGCTGCCGAAGAAGACGGAGTTCAGATACATCACCAGAATCTCGTCTTTGGTATAGTTGCGCTCCAACTTGACGGCCGTTATCCATTCTTTCAACTTGATCCAGACCATTCCTATCTTGCCGACCCCTTCCTTACGGGGATAGAGGGTCTTGGCGAGCTGCTGGGTGATGGTGGATCCGCCGCCCTGGCTGCTGTCCCTCATCAGTATCGTCTTGACAGCCACGCGGATAAGGCCTTTGGTGTCGATTCCGGAATGCTTGCGGAAACGGGCGTCCTCGGTGGCGATGGTGGCGGCCACAAGGTTGGGGGAAAGCTCTTCGAAACTGACGAAAGTGCGGTTCTCTATATGGAAGGTGGTAAGCACCTCTCCGCCATCAGCGATGACCTGGGTCGCCAGCTTGCTGTCCGGGTGCTCCAATTCCTCGAAAGAGGGAATCTTGGCAAAAACCGACACAAGCAGCAGCAGGAACAGGATCAGGGCGAAAGGCGCGGTGACCAGAATCCAGAACCACTTGATTATTTTTTTCTTCGTTTCGTCTTTCATTTTTTTAATCTACGATTAGAATTACAAAGTTAAATTTTTTTGACGACAAATTTTGAAAATTAGCGAGTTTGTGTTTTACTTTGCAGAAAATTGAATGTTATGGAGGGTAATTTAGTAATCGTCGAATCGCCTACCAAAGCCCGGACAATTCAAAAGTTTCTGGGCTCCGGTTTTACGGTAAAGGCAAGTGAAGGGCACATCAGGGACCTGCAGGAAAAGCAGCTCAGCATAGATATCGAAGGGGGATTTACCCCGGAGTATGTCATTCCCGATAATAAAAAGAAGGTAGTAGCAGAGCTGAGCAAGCTCGCAAGCAAGGCGGAGATGGTCTGGCTGGCTTCCGATGAAGACCGCGAAGGAGAGGCCATTTCCTGGCATCTGATGGAGACTCTCGGGCTGGATAAATCCCGCACCAAGCGCATTGCATTCCATGAAATCACGAAAGACGCGATACTCGGCGCAATAGAGAATCCCCGAGAGGTGGACATGAACCTGGTGAACGCCCAGCAGGCCCGCCGCGTGCTGGACCGTCTGGTCGGGTTCGAGCTTTCTCCCATCCTATGGAAGAAGATCAACCGCGGCCTCTCCGCAGGGCGCGTGCAGAGCGTGGCTCTCCGCCTGGTAGTGGACAGGGAACGCGAGATTATGGCATTCGTGCCGGAAAAGTATTATAAGGTGGAAGGGCAGTTCACGAATCCTTCCGGAACGGCACTCAAAGGCACGCTCGAGGCCAAGTTCAAGACCGCCGAAGAGGCAGAAGGGTTCCTCCGCGACAGCATAGGCGCTAAGTACTGCATCGCATCCGTCGACAAGGCGGAAGGCACCCGCTACCCAGCGCCGCCATTCACCACCTCCACTCTCCAGCAGGAGGCATCCCGCAAGCTCCGCTTCCCCGTCAGCACCACCATGCGCATCGCACAGACGCTGTACGAGAAGGGTCTCATCACCTACATGAGAACAGACTCCACGAACCTCTCCGGCCTTGCCCTCGGCACCGCCAAAAAGTTCATCCTGGACAACTTCGGGCCCGAATACAGCCACCCCAGGCAGTATAGCACCAAGAGCAAGGGGGCACAGGAAGCGCACGAGGCCATCCGTCCCACATACATGGAGAATACGGACATCAGCGGCACCTCCCAGGAAAAAGCCCTCTACAACCTGATCTGGAAGCGCACGGTGGCATCCCAGATGAGCGAGGCCCGTCTCCTCAACACCACCATCCGCATCGCATCCGACAAGCGTGCGGAGAAGTACGCCGCCGAGGCCTCCGAAATCCTCTTCGACGGCTTCCTGAAGGTATATATGGAAGGCAGCGACGACGATGTGGCCGAAGAAGGGCTCACCGTCATCCCGGACATCCGCACCGGAGACGCCCTCTTCGCAAAGGAGATAGATGCGGAATGCAAATTCACCCGTGCCCCCCAGCGCTACACCGAGGCATCCCTCGTGAAGAAACTGGAAGAGCTGGGCATCGGCCGCCCGTCCACATACGCACCTACCATCACCACCCTCACCAAGACCAGGGGCTACATCGCCTCCGGCAACAGGGAAGGAAGCAAGGTGGAGGTAGTCAACTACAAGCTGAAGGGGGCGGAGCTGAACTCTTCCAAGAAGAAGGAACTCGTCGGCGAGGATCGCGGCAAGCTCCTTCCCCAGGATGTCGGAATGCTCGTAACCGATTATCTGGTAGATAATTTCCCCCACATCATGGACTATAACTACACCGCCGAGGTGGAAGAGACCCTGGATAAGATAGCTGAGGGCGAAGAAGACTGGAAGGGCTGGCTCGGGCAGTTCTACCCTCAGTTCCACCAGGCAGTGGAACTCCGCATGAACGACGGGCAGTACACCCATGTCGAGAGGGTGCTCGGCATCGACCCCTCGGACGGGCAGCAGGTAATTGCCAAATATGGGCAGTACGGTGCATACGTGCAGAAGGGCGAAGGCGAAAACCGCAGATTCGCGAGCCTGGAGAAGGGACAGCTGATAGAGACCGTCTCCCTCGAGGAGGCCGTGAAGCTGCTCTCTCTGCCGAGGCTTGTGGGCAGCTACGCCGGCGTGGACGTGGTGGTAACCAAGGGCAAGTTCGGCCCATATGTGAAATATGGGGACCTCAACGTCACCCTTTCCCGCAAGACGGATCCCCTGACCGTAAGCCTGGAAGAATGCATCGCGGCCATCGACGCACAGAAGGCGGCCGCTCCGGAGAACAACATCCTGCGTGAATTCCCGGGCGAGGACATCGTGATCATCAATGGCCGCTACGGCCCTTATATCAAGCACGACGGAAAGAATTTCCGCATCCCCAAGGGGCTTAAGGCAGAGAATATCACCCTGGAAGATTGCAAGAAATTCATCGCGGGAGGACCCACCGGGTCAGCGCGTCCGACATTCAGGAAATTCAGCAAAAAATAGTATATGGCCAACTATCAGATCGACGACATCGACAGGAAAATCCTTTCCTTTCTGGTGAAAGACGCCAGGATGACCTACCTGGAAATCGCCAGGGAGTGCAAGGTTTCCGGTGCAGCCATCCACCAGAGAGTGCGCAAGCTGGAGGCCAACGGCGTCATTACGGGTTCCCGCCTGCTGGTGAAGCCTGCCGCCCTGGGGCTGAACGTGTGCGCATTCGTCAGCATCGCGATCTCGGAAGCCAATAAGTATCTGGAGGTTACGGAGTCCCTGAAGAAGATTCCGGAGGTGGTCGAGTGCCATTTCGTGACCGGCCCTACCGCACTGCTCATCAAGCTTTATTGCTTCGACAACGACCACCTTATGAGCGTGCTTCTGAACACCATCCAGAACATCCCCTACGTGCAGTCCACAGACACGATGATCTCGCTCGACGAAGCGTTCGAGCGCCAGGTCTGGGTCAAGGATTACAAGAGCCGGAGTTTCAGATAAACAGCTTCGCGATCTCCAGGTCTTCCGGAGTGGTAAGCTTGATGTTTTTCCTCTCTCCCTCGATGAAGGAGAGGGGAATTCCGTATTTGGAGGCGACGGAAGCATCGTCGGTGAATGCCGTGTCGAAGGGAAGTTCGTAGGCGGCCCTCAGTTCTTCGGAAAGGAACATCTGCGGAGTCTGTGCGCCGAACACCCGGCTGCGGTCGGGATCCGGCTGACCGGTGGCTTTCAGTCCGCCGTCGGAAGTGCGCTCCACGCTCTTGAGAGTGTCGGTGACCGGCAGCACCGGAATCAGGGCCCGGCAGTTCTCCATCCTCGCGAACATCTCCCGGACAAGAGCCGGGGACACGAGCGGCCGCACCCCGTCGTGCACTGCCACCACCGCCCCGTCGGGCACCTTGGCAAGAGCGTTCTTGACGCTGTGGAAACGGGTTATCCCCCCGGGCACTATCCTCTGCGGGACATTGAGCGGATACCGCAGGCAGAGTTCTTCCCAGCGGGCGATATGCTCCTTCGGAAGGACGGTGACCACCTTCACGTCCGGGCAGGCATCGACAAAGGCGAAGATGCTTCTATGCAGCACGGGGAGGCCTCCCAGAAGCAGGAATTGCTTCGGCTCGGAGGCCTTCATTCTGGTGCCGCTGCCGGCGGCGGTGAAGATGACGTATTTATTTCTTTCCATATTCGGGAAAACCTGATGGCAAAATTAACTAAAATTCTTATATTTGTTAGACTAAACCTATTTTGATCGAAATGGCATTTTCTTTTTTGAATCAGGAACTGGCAATCGACCTCGGAACTGCCAACACCGTCATCTATCAGAACGATGAAATCGTGCTGGACGAGCCGAGTATCGTGGCCATCGACAATAACACCAACAAATGCATCGCCATCGGGCAGAAGGCGAAACTGATGCAGGAGCGCACCAACCCCGGCATCAAGACCATCCGCCCCCTCAGGGACGGTGTGATCGCAGACTTCAACGCCGCCGAGATGATGATCCGCGGGTTCATCAAGCAGGTGAACAGCAAGCGCCACAGCCTCTTCACCCCCAATCTGAAGGTGGTCGTGGGCATCCCTTCCGGGTCGACGGAAGTCGAGATCCGTGCCGTGCGCGACTCTTCCGAGCACGCCGGAGGGCGGGACGTGTACCTCATCCACGAGCCTATGGCTTCCGCTCTGGGAATAGGGCTGGAAGTG
Organism: uncultured Bacteroidales bacterium; assembly: GCA_946406095.1. Lineage (GTDB taxonomy): Bacteria > Bacteroidota > Bacteroidia > Bacteroidales > UBA932 > Cryptobacteroides. The sequence goes on from CAMJJO010000027.1 coordinate 15,122, forward strand.
CTTGCCCCTAAAGGCAGCATGGTGGTGGACATAGGCGGCGGAACCACCGAGATTGCAGTCATTTCCCTCGGCGGCCTGGTCATCCAGGACAGCATCCGCACCGCGGGAGACGT
>CAMJJO010000028.1 GCA_946406095.1 uncultured Bacteroidales bacterium
TGGCTGTCCGTCATTTCCCTATATGAATCCTTGGTTTTCACGTGCCTTAGGCAAAGATAGAAAAAAAAGACTATCTATTGTCGAAAGGATTCCATTTTATGCCGTCCTGCTCCTGGAACATTACCTTCTCGAAGCTGTATTCCGCAGCCTGGCGGTCGCTTAGCTGGCGGCTCCATTTTACACGTTCCTTCTTGGATGCAGCACCGGGGCCAAAGTTTTTGTACTCAGCATAATAGGAGTTCTTCTTGGTATCCGGCTTGCCAGGCTTCTCCCAGTCGTGCCAGCCCTCGGCCACAATGTGATTCCCAAGCTCGCACTCCAGGAAAACCGTCTTGGCATAAGCGCCCCAGGGACGGCCGAGATAGCACTTGTCGATGCTGGGGGCGGCGGTCAGCTTGCAGTTCTTGAACACATAGCCGTACTTCTGCCCGGGCAGGGTGGAGGAGGCGGTCACATAGCTGTTCTTCTTGCTGTGGATGGTGCAGTTCTCGAAGAAGGCGATCGAGGGGCCGAAGATGAAGTCTGTCGTGCCCTCTATGTAGCAGTCCAGGAAGTAGTTACGCTTGATTCCTCCCTCCTTGCCATAACGGCCGTAAGTGTAGACAGTATCCTGGTTGCCGATCAGGCGGCAGCGGTGGAAGAAGAGGAAGTCGCCGTCGGTGAAGAGTGCCACCGCCTGACCTATCTCCTTGCCCTCGCCGGCGCTGTTCTCTATGGTCAGATCTTCCATTGTCACATAGCTGGAGTGGATGTAGACGCTGGCGCTTCCGGAGGTTCCCATATTGAATCCCCCTACCGCCCAGGGCTTGCGGGCGTACTTGTCGTAGGTGATGACTGTTTTTTCCGCGCCCTCGCCGCTGATGTGCAGGCGGAACTTGTTGTGGGGGATGGTCACCATCTCCTTATAGATACCTGCGCGTATGCGGATGCGCGTGATGCGCTCGTGCGAGTAGTCGGGGCAGGCGTCGATGGCATCCTGCACTGTCATATAATCCCCGTGGCCGTCGGAAGAAACCACTATGTCATAGCTGGTCAGATGTTCCGCTATTTCCGGCAGCTGCGCCTTGATTTTCTCGCACACCAGTTCCGTCACCTTCCTGGCTCCGCAGGCAACTGTATGGGTGTTGTCGTTCTTGCCTGTGCTGATCATGAAATAGGGTTTGGAACCCTCGTCGCCGAGGCCCTCCAGCCAGTCGAGGGTAGAGGTGGTGATGTCCAGCAAGGGCACGTTCTCCTCTTCCGCAACCTGCTTCATCGCAGCGGGATAGTCGGTGTGGCAGTTGCGGTCCAGTTTGCCACCCTTGAACCAGCGGCGGGCCACAGGAGTCAGCAGGACCGGCTTCGCGCCCTTTTCCCGGGCGGTTCTGATGAAGAAACGGAGGTTGTCCTGATAGGCTCCGAATGCCGGAGCATAGCGCGCGGGATCACTCTCCTTGGCATCATTGTGGCCGAACTGGATGAACAGGTAATCCCCCGGCTGAAGGTTGGCTTCCACCTTGTCCCAGAGGCCCAAGTCCCTGAAGCTCTTGGTACTGCGCCCGTTCTGGGCATAGTTGATGACCTTCACTCCATCGTCCAGGAAGTTCTGGAACATCATTCCCCAGCCGCGTTCGGGCCCCGCCTTCGCAAGGTCCTTTTCCGCCATGGTGGAATCTCCGATGGTGTGGATGGTGAATGCGCTGCAGAGCAGCCAGTATATCGCCAAAATGCCTATCTTTTTCATCGTTTCGGGTATATATCTGATTATCAAGTATTTATCAATATACGTCTGGTACCTTCTCACCAGACGCCTTCGCGTAACTATCTGTCATTCAACGGAATATCCGCAACGGGCACGCCGTTGACCAGGACGTTGTCGAAGGTAATGCCGGTGGCGAAGTGGATTTCCGCGGGTTTGTCGGCCGTAAAGCTGCTGTTGGCGAAGGAGATGCCGCTGATGGGCAGTTCGGGCAGGCCGTTGATGAAGATTGCCTGTTTGGCGCCGGAGCAGGTGATGTCCGAGAAGTGCACGTCCCGCATCTCGGGAGTAGTCTCGTCTACTTCGACAATGGGCTCGACTACGCCGTCAGCCATATCTGAAGCAGCAACTCCTGCATAATAGAGATTGAAGATAACCCCGTAGCTTACAATATCTTTCATGTAGATATGGTCGCACCAGATATCCTTCACCAGTCCGCCGCGGCCGCGGGTGCTCTTGAAGCGCAGGCCCACATCCGTGCCGATGAAACGGCAGTTGCTGACCTTGATATTCTCCACCCCGCCGGACATCTCGCTACCAATCACGAATCCTCCGTGACCGTGATAGACCGTGCAGTCGGAGATGATGAGATTGCGGCACTTGCGTGCGTGGCGCCGGCCGTCCGCGTCCTTTCCGGACTTTATGCAGATGGCGTCATCCCCAACATCGAAGGAGGATCCGGTGAGGATCACGTTCTCGCAGGCGTCGATGTCGATGCCGTCGCCATTGGCGGAGTAGTGCGGGTTGCGCACGGTTATATCTTTTATTGTCAGATCTTTGCACCAGAGGGGATGAAGGTTCCAGCAGGGGCTGTTCTGGAAGGTGCAGTCCTGGAGGAGGATGCGTTCGCAGTTCCGCAGGCTGACCATCACCGGGCGGAGGAAGGTTTTGATTTCCTGCTCGTCCAGCGAAGGATCCGGGTAGTTCAGGCTGCCTGCGGTGGCACGGGCTTTGGCATATCCCTCGTCCGGGAACCAGACCTTGCCGTCTTCGCTCACAAGGCCGCCACGCTTGAGGATTTCTTTCCACTGGTCGTCGGAGACTTTGCGACGCTTTACCTCGCGCCAGAACTCACCGCTGCCGTCGATCACGCCGCCGCCGGTGATGGCGATGTCGGTCGCACCCTCGGCGTGGATGGGGCTGAGGCACCTGCGGACATCAAGCCCCTCGAAGTTGGTGTCGATGATGGGGTAAAGGGCCTGATCAGGATCGAATACTATGATGGCGTTCTTGTCGACGTTCAGTTCGATGTGGCTCTGAAGGCCGATGGGGCCGGTGCGCCATATTCCGGCAGGCACAATCAACTTGCCACCGCCCTGCTCCGAAAGCTTGGCGATTGCATTGGCGAAGGCCTGGGTGTTCAGAGTTTTGCCATCCGGCACGCCGCCGAAGTCGCAAAGGTTCACACTGCGCGAAGGAATGCGGGGAGCCTGAACCTCCGACATCTCGAAGGGAAGGTCTTTGTAAAGGTCGTTATCCGCTTTGCACGCACCCAGAAGGGCGATTGCGGCAAAGAGAAGCATCAGTTTGCGGGCTTTCATCGGTTATCAGTTAATGTCTCTATCTTGCAAAGATAGAAACAATTTCCGAAAAACCGTGCCCGTGCACGGAAATCTGTGAGGATAATGAGATTTATTTCAGAAACCGGTCGGCAAAAGCTATGTATCGCTCCCAGTCGTAGGGTGTTATGTCGTGCTTGCCCGGGCAGATGTGGCGCCCCAGGCGGTTTTCGGCACCATACAGGTCATATACCTTGGAGGCTTCTTTCTGCGAAAGTTCTTCCCCTGTCGGGTCCGCCCAGAGATCCTCCGAGCAGCTCTGTACATAGAGCGGACGAGGCGCGATCAGGGCAAGGAGTTCATGCTGGTCTATAGGCAGAAGCTGCTCATTGTCGGCATATTTGTAGAAATTGGGGCACCACCAGTGCGGGAAGCTGCTGCCTATCCTCCGGAGGGTCTCCCCGTAATGTCTGCGGGAGATGGCTGCTCCGCCGCAGCCGGATGCGTTGGAGATGACTAGCGCAAAGCGCTGGTCGGTGGCTCCTGCCCAGAGGGCGGTCTTTCCGAGGCGGGAATGGCCCAGGACGGCAACTTTGTCTGCCGCCACGTCGGGATCCGTTTCCAGATAATCCAAGGCTCTGGAGAGCCCCCAGGCCCAGGCAGCTATGTTGCCCCAGGAATCGCCCTTGCGCTCTTCAGGGCCATAATAACCAATAACGCCGTTACGGAAACCGTCGTCAAAGTCCGGATCTACATCATTATAGCAGAATGTCGCCACGGCATATCCATGGTCTATCGCGTATTCGAACGGCCAGCGGTAACTCTTGCTACCGCGGATAATGGAAGCATTCCCTTGGAAATTAGCTCCAAGAAACACAGGTGCCGGAACGCCGGTTTTGGGAGCATACATCAGGAGCGTAAGCCCTTGTGTCTCGGCTGCATCGAACCACACTCGCACCTGCTTGCGAATAGCCTTTCCGCCGAAGGCATCCCCCGATTCAAGCAACTTGAAATGCATTTCGGAAGGCCGCCCTACAGGTGACTTGCCATAGATTTCGCTCGCGAACATTTCCAGCAGTTCGGGCCTGCGCTTGCGCTCCCAGGTCTTCACATCCTTAACCTTCTTGCCGTTATTCAGCGTCAGCGCATCCGGGAGTTCATAGGAAGGCACCTTGGACTCGTCGTACTGATAACTCTTGTGGTCGCCAAGTTCCCGGGTGATGCGGAAATCGGTCACATCCAGCCAGCCGCCGTCATTCTTCTGTTTAGAACGGTCGCACCAGAAAGCAAACCTGGCCCCGACCCACTGCCCGGGGGCGCAGACGAATCCACTCGGCATCTTCACATACTCGCTGCCGTCCAGGCTATAACTGAAGCGCGCCACGACCTCGCCTTCCGCGAGGCGAGGATATACCTGGATGCTGGTCCATACCTCAGCCTTTCCGTCCACATACGGCAGGTCCGTGATCTTCTTCACCTGCTCGGCAGAGTCTTTATCAGCCGCCTTGCATACCACATACTGAAGCTCTGCAAGTCCACCCTTGTCCACCAGCCGGAGAGCGGCATAATCATTACCCATAACAGTAATGCCGGCATCCTCTCCAAGGCCGTCTTTATGCGGAGCGAACGTCAATTTTGCGAAGACTTTGAAACGCTCCTCCGGAAACTTCTGGGTGAGCAGGTTTTTCCTACCGCGAAGGTTCTTGGAAGGAAGTTTTTGAAATACGGAGAAAAGACGGACTCCTCCATCTGGAAGGCTATAATGCCAGTAGGGAGAAGGAACGCAGGGATACTGCCATTCCAGATCCAGTCCGTATGGCTTGTATACAGCACCGTTATGCTGCCTGTCCCACTCGTTATAAGGGATATTGGTCACCCCGAAAGGAGCCTCCCAACTCTCCACGGGCAGGCCGCAGCCATCGCCGTCCGGATCATCCCCTATAACCGGCCACCCGTCCTCTTTCCAGACCATGGGCTGAAGGTGCACGATGCGTCCGTAAGCGCCCTTATCCTGGAAGTGGATGAACCAATGCGTGCCCTTGGGAGTATCCACCCAAGCGCCCTGGTGAGGGCCGTTGATGGTGCCCTCGCCCGGAGCCATCACGATACGTTCTTCGTAAGGGCCGAAAGGATCGTCGGAGCGCAGAACGGTCTGCCAACCAGTTTTCACCCCACCGGCGGGGGCAAAGATATAGTACTTGCCGTCGCGCTTGTACATCTTGGTTCCTTCTATTGTAGGCTGGGTGGCGTGCCCGTCGAAAACCATACGCGACGGACCTGTCAAAGAAGTGCCGTCCGGTGACATCGGCGCCACGAACAACACGCTCTTGACTCCCGCCCGCGAGCCGGCACAACCGTGGCTCAGGTAGGCCTTTCCATCCTCATCCCAGAAAGGACAGGGGTCGATGAAACCACGGCCTTTATACACCCACACCGGCTTTTCCCACTCTCCGCGGGGGTTCTGGGTACGCACCATAAAGATTCCACGGTCCGGATCCCCGCAATAAATGTAGAACCAGCCGTCATGATAGCGGATTGCCGGAGCCCATACGCCGTTCCCGTGCTGAACCCGGGTCGGAGTTAGAGGCTTGAATGCATACTCATAGTCGGCCAGGGCCGCTCCAACCAGCTGCCAGTTGACAAGGTCCCTGGAATGAAGAATCGGCAGCCCGGGGAAAAAATTGAAAGAGGATGCCGTCATATAGTAATCATCCCCCACACGGCAGACATCCGGATCGGAATAATCCGTGTGGATGATGGGGTTGCTGTAGCGCACGGGAGCCTTTTCAGGCATCTTGGACAATGCCACCGGCACCGCAAGCAGCAGCGCCATCGAAATAACGGCAATTCTTTTCATAAATTACAGATAATCAAAAGCTTGCAGCAAGCACAAACCACTCTGCGGAGCCGGTGATATCGCCCTTGCTCCAGCAGGAACCGAACCAGTATTCGAGGGTCTGCCCGGCTGCAATCTTCTTGAGGCAGGCACCGTGGCGTTCCTCGTCGATCAGGGTCACACAGTCCGCTTGAGGCAGGATGACCGCAACCCCGAGCATTCCATCCTCGGGTTCGACGCTGGTGTCGGAGGCGTGCTCCCAGATTGCGTAGTAATCCTCTCCGAAAGCCTCCGCCTCGATAGTCTCTTTCTTGTTATGGCGGAAGATTCCGGCTGCGATAGTCAGCGAATCGGTATCGAAAGTGTAGGTGTCTTCAACCTTGCAGAAGTAGCAGTCGGCAAAGACCGTAACCTTTTTGTCCAGAGACACTTTCACATCCCCCGCCTGCCACTCCGGGTAGTGCAGGACGAAGGAGACCTCGCTCGGGCTTTCGCTCAGTATCTCACTGCTGCGGTAGTTGGTCGCAGGATAGCAGAGTTTCCCGTCGAGATAAGGCACCGATGCACCTCCACCGAGGCTGACAGCCACTTTGTAGCAGTCCTTCCCGCCGTGGTCCTTGTGGTAATAATTGCCGTTCCCGGGCTTGACGGCCTCGGCGTACCAGTCGTTTGCCACCAGCGCTCCGGGCAGTTTCACCCAGATGTCGATTCCGGGAGAGGTTGGATTCCCCTCCAGGGCCTTGCCGTAAAAGCGGCCGGCGATAAGGTTGTTCTCGAAGACAAAGTCGTCGGCGCGCTCAGGCACTTCGCGGGCCATCACTTTCTGCTCTTCCGGCTTCCCGGCGCAAGAGGCCAGCAGCGCAAACGCCAACGCTATAACTACAATTCTTTTCATTTTGTTCCCGTTTTATATGGTTTTCCCATTTTGGCTGGTTTTTCGGAACAGACGGAGCTATTTCAGCTGATCTGTCGCGACCCAGTCCATGTCGTTATAATCGTCGTTCTCGCCGCACATACCCCAGATGAAGGTATAGTTGCGGGTAGCGCAGGCACTGTGGATGCTCCATTGGGGCGAGATGACCGCCTCTTCGTTGTGCATCCAGATGTGGCGGGTCTCCTGAGGCTCTCCCATGAAATGGCAGACAGCCGCACCGTCCGGAACTTCGAAATAGAAGTAGACCTCCATACGGCGGTCGTGAGTGTGCGCCGGCATAGTGTTCCAGGTGCTGCCGGGAGCGAGTTCGGTCATGCCCATCTGCAGCTGGCAGCAGGGCACCACCTCCTTGACCAGCAGGCGGTTGATGGTGCGTTCGTTGCTTTCTTCGAGGCTGCCGAGATGCATCACCACGGCATCCTTCTTACTCACTTTCTTCACTCCGGTCTCCCTATGGGCGGTGGCGGAGCAGAAGTAGAAGTGAGCTGGCTTTGCGGGATCGTCGCTGCAGAAGGTGACGTGGCGGTTGCCGCGGCCTACATAGAGCGCCTCCTTGTATTCAAGGTGGAAGGATTCCTCACCGACCTTCACCGTGCCGGCTCCACCGACGTTGATGATGCCTAGCTCGCGGCGCTGGGTGAAGAAGTCCGCGCGCAGCACCTCGGGAGCACTCAGCAGCAGCTCTTCCTTCACCGGAACTGCTCCTCCCGCAATGATGCGGTCGAACATCGAATATACCATATTGATTTCATCCGCAACCATCAGGTTCTGAACCAGATACTCCTTGCGGATGCGTTCGGTGTCGTAATGTTTTGCGTCGACGTTGCTGGACGCCTGGCGCACAGTGCAATTGATCTTCATGTTATTTAGGCTGTTTTCCGATATAGGCGAGAATGCCGCCGTCTACATATAAGATATGTCCGTTAACCGCGTCTGAGGCGTGAGATGCGAGGAACACCGCGGGGCCGCCGAGTTCTTCGGGCTCGAGCCAGCGACCGGCAGGGGTCTTGGCGCAGATGAAGGAATCGAAAGGATGACGGCTGCCGTCGGGCTGCTTCTCGCGCAGCGGTGCCGTCTGGGGTGTGGCGATGTAGCCGGGGCCGATGCCGTTGCACTGGATGTTATATTCGCCATATTCCGAACAGATGTTGCGGGTGAGCATCTTGAGGCCTCCCTTAGCCGCCGCATAAGCAGAAACGGTCTCGCGGCCGAGCTCGCTCATCATCGAGCAGATATTGATGATCTTGCCCTCGCGGCGCTCCATCATTTCGGGAAGGACGGCGCTTGAGACGATGAACGGAGCCACCAGGTCCACATCGATAACCTGCTGGAACTCTTTGCGCTCCATTTCGTGCATGGGGATACGCTTGATGATGCCGGCGTTGTTCACCAGGATGTCGATCTGGCCGACCTCGGCGTGGATCTTCTCCACAAGGGCCTTGACGGCCACCTCGTCGGTAACGTCACAAACATAACCCTTGACGTTGGAGATGCCGGCCTCTTTGTAGTTGTTCAACCCACGTTCCAGGGCGGTCTCGTTAATGTCGTTGAAAATGATGTTCTTGATGCCAGCGGCCACAAATGCCTTGGCGATGTTGAAGCCGATTCCGTAGGATGCTCCGGTAATCCAGGCGTTCTTGCCTTCGAGAGAAAAAAGATTTGCCATATAGAGTGTTATTTAGTTATTCGTGCACGGGCACAATTGCGCATTATGCAAAAATAGCATTTTTTTCTTAACTTCGCCCAGTATGATTAGATTTGGATTGATAGGAGACCCCATCTCCCACTCAGTGAGCCCGGAGATTTTTGCCAAAGCCTACGGCGGGCACTGGCCTTACGACCTGATAGAAGGAGCGGATTTCAACGCTTCCTGGAAGCGTTTTCTCAATGAGTACCAGGCGATTAACATCACCGCACCATTCAAGGAGCCGGCTTTCCGTGAAGTGCTGGCAAACGGCGTGATGGATGCAGAGGTGCAAGCCATAGGCGCAATCAACATCGCCGTCAAGGAAGCCGACGGCCGGATCCACGGCTACAATTCCGACTATCTGGGAGTAATGAAGGTCCTCCGCGACCACGGTTTCGGCGAAGGAAGCACTGTGGTGGTGGCCGGATTCGGCGGAGCCGGAAAAGCGGCAGCGGCGGCAGGCAAGGCTCTCGGGTGCGATGTGGTGATCTGCAACCGCACCCGCCACACCCCGGACATCCGTCCCCTGGAAGAACTGCCGGTCCTTGCCGGCGTGGCCGATCTGCTCATCTATACTCTTGCATTCCCCATTCCGGAACTCTATACCCTACCCGGCAATGGCGATTTGAAGGACGGCGGCACGGACGGCGCATCTGGAAGGATGGCCATTCTGGAGGCAAACTACCGCACTCCCTGCCTGGCTGGCCGCCCGGGATACATCCCCGGCACGGAATGGCATCGCGCTCAGGCGGTGACCGGCTATCCGCTGATGACCGGAGAGCCGGCGGATTTATAAAGAAAAAGTGATTGAGCAAGGCTCAATTTGCGAGGAAAATTCCTATATTGCGAGTCCTAAATTATTGAGATATGAGTTTGAATAAAGTAATGCTTATCGGTAACGTTGGAAGAGACCCTAATGTACGTTACCTTGATGGAAATTCCGGAGGTGGCCCCGGCAGCAAAGTAGCCACGTTCACACTTGCTACCACCGAGAGATACAGAGATCGCAGCGGAGAGACCAGAGAAAATACAGAATGGCACAACATCGTCGCCTGGCGCAATTCCGCAGACCTTGCAGAGAAATTCATCCGCAAGGGAATGCAGATCTACATCGAGGGGCGTCTTCGCACCCGCCAGTACACAGACCAGGCCGGCGTGCAGAAGTACACCACCGAGGTCGTGGCAGACAACATCCAGCTCCTCGGCCGCCGTCAGGAGGAAGAGGGTGCCCAGGGCCAGCCCCAGTATGGCGGCCAACCCCAGTATGGCAGCCAGCCCCGCCAGCAGAGCTACAGCCAGCCTCAGTACGGTCAGCCGGCTCCTCCCGTGCAGACAGCCGCACCAGTGCAGCCCGCATCCGAAATCCCCGATGGCCTCGGGTCCGATCCTTCCGATGATCTTCCGTTCTAGAATAATTCAAGCAAAATGGCAGAAAAAGTATACAAACTGATGAACGACAATCCGGTGCTTCGCTGGACTGCCCTGATACTCATCGCCTCGATGATGTTCTTCGCATATATGTTCGTGGACGTAATGTCCCCTCTCAAGAGCATGATCGAAGCCCAGCGCGGATGGAACAGCACCGTGTTCGGCACCTACGCCGCGTCGGAATACATCCTCAACGTCTGCGGATTCCTCATCATCGCAGGTATCATCCTCGACAAGATGGGTGTTCGCTTCACCGGCACCCTGTCCGCATCCCTCATGGTGGGTGGCGCGATCATCAAATACATCGGCATTTCCGACTGGTTCCAGACCACTGCCTTCTGCGGCTGGCTGGACAGCTGGTGGGTCGCCCTTCCCGGCAGCGCCAAGATGGCGTCCCTCGGCTTCATGATCTTCGGATGCGGATGCGAAATGGCCGGCACGACGGTCTCCAAGGCTATCGCCAAATGGTTCGACGGCCACGAGCTCTCGCTTGCAATGGGCATCGAGATGGCCATCGCCCGCATCGGCGTGTTCGCAGTCATGTGGATATCTCCCATCATCGCCAACGCCCATAACCAGAGCGTGGTTGCGCCTCTCGCGTTCTGCACCGCCCTGCTGCTAATCGGCCTCATCACCTTCATCGTCTTCACCTTCATGGACAAGAAACTGGACAAGCAGCTGATAGCCGAAGGCAAGATGGCGGAAGAGCCCAACCCGGAGGACGAATTCAAGATCAAGGACCTTGGAATAGTGTTCGGCAGCAAGATGTTCTGGATCGTGGCCATCATGTGCGTGCTCTACTACAGCGCCATTTTCCCGTTCCAGAGGTACGCCCCCAACTTCCTGGAGGAGACCCTGAACATCGATGCAACCTCAGCCGCACGCCTCTTCAGTTTCTTCCCCATCCTGGCAATGGCCCTCACCCCCTTCCTCGGAGGATTCATCTCCTTCAAGGGCAAGGGAGCGAGCATGCTGATGGCGGGCTCGCTGCTGATGATTATCTGCCACCTAAGTTTCGCTTTCGTGCTGCCTGTTTTCGCGCACAAGTGGTTTGCCGTGGTGCTGATACTCCTGCTCGGCCTTTCATTCTCGCTGGTGCCTGCGGCACTCTGGCCGAGCGTGACCAAGATCATAGACAAGAAGGTGCTCGGCAGCGCCTACTGCCTCATTTTCTGGGTGCAGAACATAGGCCTCTGCCTCGTTCCGCTGCTCATCGGCTCGCTTCGCCAGAGCACTGGCGGCTACACCGTGCCGATGCTGGTGTTCTCTTCGTTCGGAGTGCTGGCATTCCTGCTCACCTTCCTCCTGAAACTCGAAGACAAGCGCAAGGGCTTCGGCCTGGAACTGCCTGAAGTGAAGAATGAGAAATAAAGGCAGGTGGATGCCGTGGGTGGCACTCGCCTGTCTGGTGGTGCCAATGTTCGGCTCGTACTTCTTCGACGATATGTTCTCGAGCATATCGTTCCTTTTCAGCGACCCTTCCCGGCTCGAACTGGGATGGGACGCTGCAGGTTACGGGCTCTACACCAGCGGCTACTCCGTGCTTTGCGTATTCGGCGGGCTGATAGTCTGCGGGATGCTCCTCGACAAATGGGGAGTGCGCATCACCGGGTCCATTTTCGTGGGGATGATGACCGCGGGCGCGGCACTGGTGCTCTGGGCCATCACCTCCGGACTGGCGCCAAAGCAGTCCCTTACCGTTGCCTATGCCGGATGCATGCTCTTCGGGCTCGGCAGCGAGATTGCGGGAGTGGCTGTCACGCGCAGCATCGCCCGATGGTTCAAGGACGGGCCTATGGCCTTCGCGATGGGCCTGCAGCTGGCAATCGCCAGGCTGGGAACCGCCTTCGCGCTGGTGATATCCCCCCGGCTGGTTCCGGAAGCGGACACGCTGACACTGGCCCAGACGGCCAGGCCGGCGGTGCTGGGTCTCGGCCTGCTGCTTTTGGGATGCATACTCTGGGCAGTGTTCGTGGCGCTGGATGCGAAGAGATTTCCTTCCGGGGTCACCGGCGACAAGAGCGAAGGTTTCCGCCTCGCCGACGTTGGCAAGATCCTCACCAACAAACGCTTCATTCTGATTTCCCTGCTCTGCGTATTCTTCTACAGCAGCATAATCGCTTTCAAGAAATTCGCCGGCGCAATCCTGGTTCCCCGTTTCGACGTGCCTGCCGAGGCCGCCAGCTGGATGGTGAGCATGCTTCCGTTCGCGACCGTAGTCTTCGCACCGCTGTTCGGCATCCTTGTCGACAAACTCGGGCATGCCACCCGCTGGATGCTGGGCGGCGCGGTACTTGCCCTCACAGCCCATCTGCTGCTGGCGTTTGCGCCTGCCGGAGTGCCGTTCTGGGGATACCTGAGCATGGTGTTCCTGGGCTTCGGATACTCTCTGGTGCCCGCCGCGATGTGGCCTTCCGTGCCGCGGATCGTGCCCGACAAGGTGCTCGGCACGGCCTACTCGCTCATCTACTGGATCCAGAACCTCGGCCTGATGCTGTTCAAGATGCTGGCCGGCGTAATCCTTGGAAAGGCGGCGGCTGGCAGCGGCCCGGTGCAGGTGGAACTGATGTTCGTAGGTGTTTGTATCGTCGCCCTGCTTACCTCCGGTCTGTTGCATAAAACCAAACTTAACTAGACTGACGCAATGTATCCCATTTTGGACAGAATTAATTCCCCGGCCGACCTCAAGAGCCTCAGCCTCAGCGAGTTGAAACAGCTCTGCAGCGAGATCCGCCACTACATCATCGAGGTCTGTTCAAAGAATCCCGGGCATCTGGGATCCAGCCTCGGCGCAGTGGAACTTATCGTGGGATACCATTACGTATTCGACGCCCCCGAGGACAAGATAGTCTTCGACGTTGGCCATCAGGCCTATGCACATAAGATTCTGACCGGCCGCCGCGAAGCCTTCAGGACATTGCGCCAGGAAGGCGGCATCAGCGGATTTCCGCGCATGGACGAAAGCCCCTACGACAGCTTCGGCGTCGGGCATTCCTCCACCTCCGTTTCAGCCGCCCTCGGGCTCGCTGAAGCCGCCCGCATTCAGGGCCGTAAAGAGAAAGTGACTGCGCTGATCGGGGACGGCGCCCTGACCGGAGGCCTTGCATTCGAGGGAATCAACAACGCCGGAGCCGCGAAAGCAGACCTGCTCATCATCCTCAACGACAACGAGATATCCATCGACCACAACCTGGGCGGGTTGCATAATTATCTGCTGAAGATCACCACCTCCCGCCGCTACAATTCCTTCAAGAACAAGGTCTGGAACGCTCTGGGCGAGAGGAGTATCAGGCATTTCATCCAGCGATGGTGGCGCAGTCTCAAATCCTGGGCGGTCAAGAAGACAGGGGGCGACCTTTTCGAAGCCCTCGGCTTCCGCTATTTCGGGCCCATCGACGGCAACGACCTCGGCAGCGTAATAAACGCCCTGCAGCGCATAAAAAACATCCACGGCCCCCGCGTGCTTCACTGCAACACCGTGAAAGGCAAGGGTTTCCCGGCTTCGGAGGCGGACCCTTACACCTGGCACGCCCCCGGCAAATTCGACCCGGAAACCGGCAAGCGGCTCTCCGGCCCCTACCCTGCCGACCGCTATCAGGATGTGTTCGGTGCCGTGCTCTGCGAACTAGCCGAAAAGGATGAGCGCGTGATAGGCATCACTCCCGCCATGGCCAGCGGCTGCGGAATGAGCGCTTTCGCCAAGAAATACCCCGGGCGGTTCTTCGACGTAGGAATCGAAGAAGAGCACGCAGTAACCTTCTCCGCCGGCCTGGCCGCGGGCGGGCTGCGTCCCTTCTGCAACATCTACTCATCCTTCGCCCAGCGCTCATTCGACCAGATAGTGCACGACGTTGCACTGCAGCATCTGCCGGTGGTGCTCTGCTTCGACCGCGCAGGTCTGGTGGGAGAGGATGGGGCCACGCACCACGGCTGCTTCGACATCGCCGCGCTCCGCACCGTGCCCGGCACCATCATCTCTTCCCCGAAAGATGAGACGGAACTCAAACAGCTTATGTACACCGCCCTCGGCACGGAGAGCGGACCATTTATAATAAGGTATCCGCGCGGGTGCGGAGAAGGAGCCGCATGGAAAGATGCACCGGCAGAAACCCTTCCGATTGGAAAGGCGGTGGAGCTGAAAGCCGGCAGGAAGGTGGCGCTGGTCTGCACCGGGCCCATCACCAGCATGGCGCTCCGCATTTCGGAAAAGCTCGGAGATGAGGTGGGAGTCTACAACTTCCGCTTCGTCAAACCACTTGATACTGAAATGCTAAGCAAGATAGCCGGGCAATACGCCCATGTCCTCACCCTGGAAGACGGCAGCATCAAGGGAGGGCTCTACGGAGCCGTCGCGGAGTTCTTCGCAAGCCTCGGAAACGCCCCCTCACTTGCGGGTATAGGCATTCCCGATGAATTCATCCGGCACGCGAGCAAAGACCAGGAATGGAAGATTTGCGGGATGGATGAAGAATCTGTGATGAAAAAGATTGAAAAATTTTTGGAGAATCGCTAAAAATCTCTATCTTTGCAGTCCTTTTGCAAAGAAGGCTTGAAATACTGCCGATGTAGCTCAGCTGGCCAGAGCACGTGATTTGTAATCTCGGGGTCGACGGTTCGAATCCGCCCATCGGCTCGCTTCTGTGCACTGAGCGTCATCAGGCACTACTCGGGAGGATCGCATAGCGGCAATTGCGGCGGACTGTAAATCCGCTCCTTCGGGTTCGGTGGTTCGAGTCCACCTCCTCCCACAAACTAGAGCGGAAGCAGAGTCTTCCTCCCTGAATAGCGGGGTTCGTATAATGGCTATTATGCCAGCCTTCCAAGCTGGAAATGGGAGTTCGATTCTCCTACCCCGCTCAAATATGAAAAGCCGATGTAGCTCAGGGGTAGAGCGCATCCTTGGTAAGGATGAGGTCATGA
>CAMJJO010000029.1 GCA_946406095.1 uncultured Bacteroidales bacterium
TCTTGCGCAGATACTTGATGATGCCAAAGGCGGGCAGCAAAATCAGCCCGGCGAAAGGTACAAGCGGCACACGCAGTATACGCAGCATCAGGGAATCCGAATCCTTGGCCCGTTTGGGGCGCTTTGGGTTGGCGATCAGCCCGCGCATCTTCTCCGCAAGGTTCTGCAAGATCTTCCGGGCCCTGCGCTGATGCATGTTCTCTGTAGGAGTATCTTCGGGCGTTTCTTCTTCCATCGCCCCAGCCACAGGCATGGGCTCACCTACGTTCACGGTGAGGCTGGTGCGGAAACGAACGTAATCTTTGTATACCAATCCCACCGGAACTATGTAAATCGGCCTTTCCAGCTCGCTTTCGGCCATCATGGCAATTCGGGCTATGCCTTTACGCAGAGGCAGCAGGCCTGGCTCCTGGCTATGCCTTCCTTCAGGGAAGATGCAGAAGGGAACCCCCGCGTTCAGGGAATCCACCGCGTCCCGGAAAGTTTTCTCGTTGCCTGCGAGGGCATCCAGACCGTCCCTCATGCGGTTGATGGGCATGATGCGGAGGAAGTTGAGGATACGGGCTACCGCGGGTTTGCGGAAGATGTCCGCCCTAGCTGCGAATACAACCGGATGGTTTCCCATCA
Organism: uncultured Bacteroidales bacterium; assembly: GCA_946406095.1. Lineage (GTDB taxonomy): Bacteria > Bacteroidota > Bacteroidia > Bacteroidales > UBA932 > Cryptobacteroides. Next base: position 628 of record CAMJJO010000029.1, read on the forward strand.
TCGACAGCACTGCCAGGGCGTCCAGGAGGGTGTTCACGTGATTGGGCGAAAAGATCACCGCTCCGTCGCGCGGGATGTTCTCCAGACCATGGAATTCCAGGTTTCGGAACATACGGCGGAAGGTCCAGTTCACATAGGGAACCAGAAGGTCGTAAGCGGTGTCTTTTGCGTAAACCGGGCGCATCAGCTAAGCAATGTGCAGATAAGGACTCCCAGGTAGTTGCCCACGGCATAACCGACTATGCCTATGCTGAGGCCCGGCATCAGCACGCGGCTGTTGCGCATGGATGCGGCGATCATGGGCACGAAGGGCGGGGAGTTGATATAGGTGACGGATGCTATGACGGCCGTGTCGGCATCCACCTTGAAGAATTTGGCGCTGAGAAGCTGCAGGGAAAGGGAAACAACCTCCATGAAGAAGAGGAATCCCACGATCCAGAGCGCTCCGGTGAAATCCAGTGAGCGGACGTCTGCCATGGAAGCCACCACGAGGGAGAAGATGTAGATGAAATACATTCCCATATCGTAGCCGTACTCCAGCTTGTGCACGGGTTTCCAGAAAGAAACGGCGATGCTGATGGTGGTGATGGCCAGGATGAAGAACATCATGAAGGTGCCGGGGATCAGTTTGGAAAGGCCGATGGCGATTCCGGCGCTGAGGGCGACGACAACCAAGGTGATGCCCAGATTGCGCAGGGCGTGGGACATGCCGTGCCTGGTGAAGAGGCCCTTGTAGGGATTCTTCTCCTCGCCCGCCTCGCGCACAGCCTTCTCGTCGTAATGGTCCAAAGTCTTGACAGGCAGCCATTTGCGCGCAAGTTTGATGCCGATGGCCATAATGAACACCAGATAGGTGAAGGACACCATCATGTCGTAGGTGTTAAGCAGTGCATACTGCTGTCCGTCGACATCCAGCATCTTGCTCACGGCAGCCATATTCACCGTGCCGCCTGTAAGGCATGCGGTGTACATTCCAGCCACCTGGGGCCCGTTGGGGATGTGGGGGCCGAAGATGGGATAACCGGCGACGATGGCCACTATCACGGCCACCAGGCCGGTGATCATTGCAATCAGCTGGTCGCGGGTTTCGCTCTTGCGGAAAGTGAAGCTGAAAAGCATCAACGGGATCGCAAGGGGAATCATGGCATTGGAGAGCGCATTCTGCACGGTGGCGAGTTCTTTCCCGCTGGGCAGGACTCCGATGTTGGCAAGGATGGCGCCAAGGAAATAGAGCATCAGGATAGGACCGATCTTTCCTATCCACTTGACTTTGCGGCAAAGCCACAGCACTCCGGCCGGGATGACGCAGTAGGCAATGACAAGGATTGCAAATACAAAGTAATTCATATCAGAAACCGTATTTTTCTATTAATTCTTTCGATAGGGCAACGGGGTCACCCGGAGCATTGTATTCTATTTTGGTAATCGTGGGTTCCGTCCAGCGGATTTCGTGATAACGGATGCGATCGTCGAAGTTCTTTGTCCAGGCGCCGCTGCCTGTTTCGAGTTTGGAAATCAGATCGTTGCAGAACATCATCCAGCGGGGCTTGTAATAGCTCCTGATCAGGCCGGCCCACTGACGGTTGGCGTAATCGGTCAGGCCGGTGGCGTTGCCCCAGATGGTGAGTATGGTGCGGGCGGAGCGCTCATAGTAGTCTTTTTCTTCCTTGGTCCTGCCCCAGCTGCGAGCTGCTTCGTTCCAGTCCTGCATGTTGAATTCAGGCACGCAGGCGACCAGTCTGTCACAATCCTCCATCACTTCTCCCATCTGTGCGCTGATCTTCTTTACAAGTGCAAGATCTTTGGCGTTCCAGGCGACCTCGAGGCTGTCTTTGAGCACGTCGAAGAGGTCACCCAGAGCCTGGCGGCCGAGGTTAACCAGGTCGTATCTATACTCGTAGCGGTCCGATCCGACTTCAAGCATCTTGCGCCAGGCGTAGTCCATGATGGGAGTGCGCCCCTTGATGTCGGGGTATTTGACCGTCCAGTTCCATCTCTCGCCGAATTTGGGATGCCCGTTCATCGAAACTCCGCTGCCGGTATACTGGGGGGCGATGTTCATTATAAGGTCGTGCCAAAGGGCGCGGGCGGATGCATCTTCGCGGCCGATATGGCGGTCGGCAAGTTTGTCTATCCACTCGTCCGGGGTCTGGGGATAGTTCCAGGCCTGGCTGAGGACGAATTCATAATAATAAGGATTGGTGCCGAAGCCTTCGAGAGTGGATCCTACGCCCTTCAAGTTGGAACCTCCGTCGCGGAAGGTCTCCTCATAGAAGGGGATTAGAGTGGGGAAGTTGCCATTGAAGAGAGTGTTTCCGCCGAAGTTCAGCAGCGCGCAGGCAATGTAGTCGTGCCCATAGAAACTCTCGGTGATTTTCCATCCCAGCACCCAGTCGTCGTGGTAGTCAAGCATTATCATCTTGCCCCTGGGGACGCTGCCGAGGAATGCTTCCATATTCTCCGGAGTCCAGTGCTTGCGGTCGTTGATCAGGAACCAGCCCATCTGCAGCCAGGTCGCTTCCGGATCCGCCGCTTCCAGAGATTTCCAGAATGCGCCTCCGTACTCGGCCAGGGTCGCTGCATCCCAGGACGGCGCCTCCACTTCGTTGAAGGGGTCCAGCCCCCAGATGTGGTCGGTGCCAAAGAGGGCTGTGGTTTCCTCTACGCAGGCTTTCTGGATCTCGGTGTAGAGAGGGTCCATAGGGGAGAGGAAGTTGCAGCGGTAGGGATCTCCGAATCCGCCCCAGTTGCTGACTTTGGTAATCGCCGCTTCCGGATGCATCTCTTTGAATGCGGTGGGGACGCTGCCGCTGAATGCGTGCAGGACTGGCCTCATCGACAGGGAACGTTCGCGGGCCAGTATCTTTTTCTGGAGCTTTGCCTGAGCGTCTATCCAGTCCTGAGGGAGGGGGCCCTGGAAGGAGTTTATATTCACCATACGGTGCCAGGCGAGATGAGCGGGCCCGGTGAAATGCGCGCGGATCTGCTCGTCACTGAGCCCGAAACGCCTCCAGACCCTCTGCCAGACGGCCTCTTCGCCGGTGGTGGCCAGGGGCATGTTCACCCCGTTCAGGGCCATCCAGTCGATGAACCGTTCCCACTCTTTCCATCCCCACCAGGGCATGGTGTAGCCGAAGGTGCAGTAGTTAAGGTAGAACCTGTATGGCACTTTGGCGCTGACGCTTACCGGTTCCGGAACTTCCGGCAGGGCCTTGGGCATTTCAACGGGGTGCGCGGCATACTCGGAAACGGTGGTGTTGCAGTAGTTGTTGAGATAATAGTTCAACCCTACCGCCATCGTTCCGGCATTGTTGGCCTCGATTACGATCTTTCCCTTTTCGGAAAGAAGCGTGAAGGTGTCGGCGGAGTCGGCCGGGACCTCCCGGAAGATGATTCTGCCTGCCTGTGCGGGGATCAGGCGTTTGGCAAGGGCTTCCGCACTCCGGACGGATTCCGGCCTGGATGCGCACGAAAGCATTGCCAGAAGCGCCAGCAGGCTTGCAAGGATGGTTTTAGTTTTCATTGACGTCGTTATATACTTTCAATATCTTGTCTGCGTATTTGCCTATGTCAAAATTGTCGATTGCGTATTTTCGGGCTTTTTCCACATTGCCTGCGGGGAAGGAGTCAAGTACTATTCCAAGCGCGGCGGCGGCTTCCCGGACATCATCGTAGAGAAAGCCTCGTCCGTCGGCGAAAAGGTCGGCGGAGCCACCGGAGTTCCTGGCGATGACCGGGCATCCGTAGAACATAGCCTCTACGCCGACCCGGCCCATCCCTTCGAATTCGGTGCAGACAAGCACCGCCGCGGCTTTTGACAGCAGGGGCTTGATGTCTTTGGTAAAGGGAACGAACTCGATGCTGGAATCTATTCCGAGATGAATTGCAAGACTCTGCAATGAATGCTTGTAGGTTTCATCAATGCTCCCGACAATCTTCATTGTGCAGCCTTTATTGCCGGTGGCTGCAAAAATCTGCAGAGCTTCTTCCGGCTGCTTGAGCCTGGATATTGTCCCTGAGATAAACGCAATATATTTTTCTTTATCGGGAATAATCACCGCATCGGAGGCAGAACAGACCGCATCCGGGATGCAATATCCGTGGCGGTGGCTGCCCAGCCCGAGGTGGGAATAGAGCCCCGGGGTGATTGCAATGGCCCCATCGGATTCCGATAATTCCTTGTGCCAATGCTTCCAGGAAGGGAATGGAGTGGTTTTAAGGCCTAGGTCCAGATACTCCCTGATGTGCCAAACATGAGGCACGCCAAGAGCCTTTGCAATGCGGAGCCCGATGTCAACCGCCCCGGAATTCCCATGGACGAGATTGACATCCGCGAACTCCTTTTTGGCCTTGTACACGCATCTAAGCTGTATCCAAGTGGTGGTAATCCAGTGGGGGATGAAACGTATCGCCCGCATTATGCCGGAGCAGTGGAAGGTCGCTCTCCGGAAGGGAATCACCCTGCAATCATATCCTTCACCGCGGAACATTTCACAGGCGGGACCGTCCTCCCTGAACAGGATGACGGGCTCCACCTTCCCTTTCAGCGAATCAAGCATCGCTTTCATGGAGAGGGATGCGCCGCCAATGCTGCGGTCTTCGTTGGATATGTACAGGACCTTAATCATCCGTCTTGAGGGCTTCTTCAAGGTAATTGACTGATTCGGCGCGGAGTTTCTCCAGTTTCGCATCCAGTTCTTCGTAAGACACTACGGCATCTTCCGTGATCCCCAGGGTGCCGAAGAGGGAAAGGATCCTGTCGTCGGCGGGAGTGTTGGTGCGGGCAAAGTGGAACTCCTTATGGTAGAGGATGGCCAGTACTATGGCATGGAAGGATGTGGTGACTATGCAGTCGGCATCCTTGAAGAGTGTGATGAACTCTCCGGGACCGTATTTATTCTGGCCGTCGGCATAGGGGGCGCGGGCTATGGAAATCAGCTTGAGCCCTCTCTCCGCGGCAATCGTGCGGGCCGTGGAAAGGACTATGGGTTCATCTATGGCTTCGTAGGTGAGCACATATCCCTTCTCCCGCACCGGCTCCCGTATCTGGTTAAGTATATCGGTCCCGGCAAGGAGCACAGGGTCCAGGTTCAGGACTGCCGGAATACCGCTTTCATCCATCCGTTTCTGCATGGTGGCCTCGCGGACACCGATACGGTGGAATCCGTGCAGATATCCGCGTATTTCCTTCTGTTCCTCCGGGGAGGGGATGATGTCCCCGTCGCTGGCCGCATAGGAAATGTTCCTGGCGCAGGTGGCGAAAGGGGCCGCGGCATAGAATACGGGGTCTATGCCTTTGGTAATGTTGCGGTTCCAAATCTGGTCGCTTCCGTAGATTATGGCTCCGAAACCGCCCTGCCCGAAAGGAGAGAGTGCCATCTGGGACCTGAAACGCTCGAACTCCCTTGCACGCCTGACTGCTCCGGCAAAGTTTGCGGAAATCTTCAGCATGGTCATGGGATGCCTCAGGCTGCCCTTTTTCCAGAGGCCGTATGGGGCCGTGAGGTATTCGGGGCGATAGTCGATTACGGACACATCGTGCCCCAGCCCCCTCAGCACCTCATAGAGGCACCGGCATTGCAACATCGCTCCGTAGTTGTCGGCTGCGCTGAATGTCAGAATCCCTGTTTTCATATATGGCGCTTGACTTTTTTAATGAACTCTTCGAATCGATATGCCCGGGAATCCGTGCCGAAACGCTTCCAGGTGGCCGCATATCCTTTTTTGAGATACACTCTTTCGAACGCTGCGGCGCTTTTGTGGGCTTTGGATGGACGGTAGAGATTCGGCTGTTTCTCTACCGGCATGGGCGTTTGTTTCCTAACGCACTCATCGGGAAAGTCACTCGTGAAATCTTCTCCGGCCTTGGTGTGGACGATTAGCAGCGAACAGCCGCGGTTGTCGTCCGCGAATCCCGGCAGGTCCTTCTCGACCCCCCAGCAATCGGCCATGGTGATGTCCGAGGGCCGGGAAAGGGATGCGAACGGGCATTCCGTGCAGGACTGGCGCAGCATCAGGTGCTGATAGAAAAGGAAGGTGTATTCGTATGAAACCTGCTTTTCGCCCTCGAAACAGAGGGTCTCGCGGTGGTCGTGCCAGCCCAGGGATTTGTCCCGGAAAATGGCTCCGGTGACCTGCTTTCCGTGGATCTTTTCCTGATTGCGGATGAAATCCTTCCAGACGGAAGGGGAAGGAACTCCGTGACAGATGATATCTGAGAGCAGAAGATTGCCGCGATGGCTTCCGGCGACGGAAGCGATGCCCGCACATTGGCAGGGGGTTCCGGTGAACAGGACCTTGCGGCCTGCCTTCAGATCTTCCAATACCATCGACGGTATGCCGGTGGTGTCGCTCTGCACATATTTGCTCAGGCGGAGGGGCTCCAGGCCCTTTTCCTCCATCACGCGCCTGTGACGTACGGTGAAATCCCCGTCCATCGCCGCTCCGTAAACAACATATCCGGAGAGGATGGCCTTGCGCATCAAAGCATAACCCAGGCCTCCGCTCTGGCTGCTGTCGAGCAGACCCGGGAAGCGTATGGCTTCGGCCTTATCCGACGCGGGAGTATCGGACGGTCTGAACGCGCAGATGCTGTTGCAAAGGCCGCAGTCGGTGCAGAGGGAGGCGTCTGTCTCCGGGTATTTGAAGCCCATCCCGTCGGCCACCATCCTGATTGCCCCTTGAGGGCAGATGGAAGCGCAGGCACTGCATCCGCAGCATTCGGAACGGTCGGCAAGGCGTATCATCTGCGGAAGAGTTTATGGGTTATGATATGGCGTTCGTCGTGCTCGAGCCCAATCGCCCAGATGATGGCAATGGCCGCAACTTCGGTCGCAAGGAACGATGCTGCGAATCCTCCCCATCCGTATGGCAGCACCCTGCCGAGAGCGAAGGGAACGATAATGGCAAGAGCGGCAACCGCAACTTCCCTGAGAAGGACCTCGTGCAGGAAGGCGGAAACGTCGAGCCCAATCATCTTGCGAAGCATGAACAGACGTGCGCAAAGGCACAGGACGGCTATTGCAATGGCAACGATGAATATGGTCTGCGGGGGGCATCCTGCCTTGAGAAGCATCCAGTCCACGGGCAGATTCAGTAGCTGCAGCCCGCCTACCAGAATCTGATAATTCCGGATGTTGCCGGTGGAAAGCATCGCTGTGACCATGGTATAGGAGATGGCCTCAACCATCAGCCAGATCAGTATGAGGCGGATGAAGGTGACGGTGCCTTCCGGAGCCGCCCCTTTGCCCAGCCAGACATCTGTCAGGAATCCGGTGTTGAAAAGAATGGGATACACCACCAGCAGAAGCAGCCAGACCGATAGCCTGGAGCCCCTGAAAATCAGACGCATCATGTAGTCGCGTTCCCCGGATGCCCAGGATTTGGTGATCTGGGGATTGATTGCGGTGGTGAAACTTGTGACGAACTTCTGCACCGCTCCGTTGACCTGGGCGGCCAGCGACCAGGCTCCGTTGGTTACGGGGCCGAAGAAGATATTGAGCAGCTGGTTGCCTCCCTGGTCCCGGAGCACACCCGAACCGGCCCCTATGAAATTCCACCCTGCAAAAGCGAATATCTGGCGGAATACCCCTTTGTCGAAGCTGAGGCGCCCCCGTGTTTCGGCGAAGTGCCTGTGGCAGAATATGCCGTATGCGAGGCGGGAGAGCAGACTCACCAGCGCCAGCATTCCGGCGTAAAATACAAGTTTGTCGATGGGGGAGACGGCAATCGCCAGCGCCACCCCGAGTTTGCCCAGTGCCTCGAATATGCTGATGTATGCGAAGGCATCCATCCTTTCGTGGGCGATGATATCTGCATTATAGGGGACGCTGAGCAGCTGGATCGCAAAATTGATCAGCGAAAACTGGAATACCCAGCGGGCGGCATCCAACCTCTCCGGCGGAAGCACCATCTTGCTGGAAATCCACCACAGCCCCAGCGGCTCTGCCAGGATGAAGATGAGCAGGATGAGCAGGATCTGGATGCAGACGGAAGAGGAAAAGACCTTTGCCAGGGACCCTTCCAAGCCTTTACCCATTTCAAATGTAATGAAACGGCTGATGGCGGAGGACATGCTCCCGGTAAGGATGCTGAACATGGTCACCACGCCAGCCACGGCTCCGTAGACACCGAAATCCGAGTCTCCCAAGGTTTTGAGAATCACCCTGGAAGTGAACAGGCCGACGGCCATCAGCAGGAACATACGGAAATACAGAAGGACCGTGTTTCGTGCGATCCTTCTGCTGTTCTCCGATATGTGCTGCTCCGCCACTATTCAGGCTTATATGAATCCTTCAAGGAAGTGGTCTTGTTGTAGATAGGATTCTCCGGCGTGCTGTCGGAATCCTTGATATAGTAGCCGGTGCGCTCGAACTGGACTGCTATTCCGGAGGCATCCTCCAGCAGGGCGGGTTCTGCCCAGCCCTTGGCTATCACGAGCGATTCGGGGTTGAGGAAATCCTTGTAGTCTTTGTCCTCAGGCACCTGGCTCATATCTGCGAGGGTGAAGAGGCGGTCGTAGTTGCGCAGGGTGATCTCTTTCGCGAACTGAGTGCTGACCCAGTGGATGGTGCCCTTTACGGAACGCCATTCGCCTGCTCCGGGACGTGTGGAGGGATCGTAGCTGCACTTGAGCTCTGTGATGTTGCCGTCGGCATCCTTCACCACCTCGTCGCATTTGATGATATAGGTGTATTTCAGGCGCACTTCTCCGCCGGGTTTGAGGCGGAAGAACTTGTGGGGGGCATCCTCCATGAAGTCTGCGCGTTCGATGTAGAGTTCGCGGGTGAAGGGCACCTTGCGGGTGGCTCCCTCCGGCTCGGCGGGGTTTAGGGGGCAGTCGAACCATTCCACCTGACCTTCCGGGTAGTTGGTGATGGTGAGCTTGACCGGATCCTGAACAACCATATAGCGGTTGGAACGGGCGTTGAGGTCCTGACGGACGCACCATTCGAGGAGCTGGATATCCATCAGCTGGTCCCGCTTGCTGACTCCGATCTTGTCGCAGAACATCTTGAGGGCTTCGGCGGTGTAGCCGCGGCGGCGGACTCCGCAGAGCGTAGGCATGCGGGGATCGTCCCATCCTGCCACAAGGCCCTTCTGCACCAGCTCCAGCAGCTTGCGCTTGCTCATCAGGGTGTAGGTGAGATTCAGGCGCGCAAACTCGTACTGATGGCTGGGGAAGATGCCCAGAGTCTCGATGAACCAATCGTAAAGCGGACGGTGGACGTCGAACTCGAGGGTGCAGATGGAGTGGGTGATATGCTCGATGGAATCGCTCTGGCCATGGGTGAAGTCGTACATCGGGTAGATGCACCACTTATCCCCGGTGCGATGGTGATGTGCGTGCTTGATGCGGTAGAGAATGGGATCCCGGAAGAACATGTTCGGGTGAGCCATATCTATCTTTGCGCGGAGCACTTTCTCGCCGTCGGCGTATTTGCCGTCCCGCATTTCACGGAAAAGCCTGAGGTTCTCTTCTACGCTGCGATTGCGCCAGGGGCTCTCGGTGCCTGGGGTTTCCACGGTGCCGCGGCCCTTGGAAATCTCTTCCTGGGTCTGGTCGTCGACATAGGCCAGGCCGCGCTCTATGAGCTGTTCCGCCCATTCGTAGAGCTGGTCGAAATAATCGGAGGCGTAAAGCTCCTTCTCCCACTGGAAGCCGAGCCACTTGATGTCTTCTTTGATGGCATCCACGTATTCGGTATCTTCTTTGGTGGGGTTGGTATCATCGTAGCGGAGATTGGTCTTGCCGCCATATTTCTGTGCGAGGCCGAAGTTGATGCAAAGGCTCTTGGCGTGCCCCAGGTGCAGGTAGCCGTTAGGCTCCGGAGGGAAGCGGGTGAGGATGGATTCGACTTTGCCGGACTTCAGGTCGTTCTCGATGATTTCTTCAAGGAAATTGAGTTTTCGTTCTTCTTCCATTGCTTTCTTTTGTATTAACTTACAAAAATAGGAACTATTTCGTAATTCTGCAATTACCGCAATAGAATATCTTCCAATACGTTTTTTTTGGCTTTTTATGTAATAAAAAAGGCGGATTTTTATTATCTTTGTAGACTTAAAATGATAGCTTCAGGATTTGTAAGACATAGGGTGGTCAGTATCATTCTGGTTATCACCACCTTAGGTTGTTTATCAATCTTCCCTGCCATAGCCTCTCCGGCTGTGCCGAGGGATAGCACGGCCCTCTACAAAGGCATCGCAATTCGCACAAATCTTGCATATGCAGCCTCCGCTACACCCAATATCGGCTTGGAATTTCCTATTGGCGAACGCATTTCCGTCGGGTTCAATGCCGGGCTGAAGCCCTGGCCACGTTGGTTTCTCTGGGACTGGGACAAAACCGTGGAAAAAAAGTGGCGTCATCTCCTCGTTGCCCCTGAGTTCCGTTTCTGGCCATCCGGAGTGTATGAAAAACTCTTCATAGGGTCCGATCTCATTTACACGCATTACAACGTGGGCGCGGTGAAGTTCCCGTTCGGAATGTATCCAAGCGTGCGCAACAATCGCCTCCAGGGGGATTTCTACGGCCTTGGCGTGTTTGCCGGATGGTCGTGGTGGCTTTCCGACCATTGGCGTCTGGAGGCAGAAGCGGGAGTAGGAGCAGGGTATGCAGACGCCAGGAAATTCCAGTGTGCATATTGCGGCTTGGAGGTAGGCAGTCAGCAAGGCCCCGTGATTATTCCCAAACTGGGAGTCAATCTGTCTTACAACATTGCCCGGCGCCAGAAGAAGAAAGAGGCCCTTGAAGTGGCCATCTGCCAGCTGGATATTCCTGAAACTCCGGATACCATCGCCCATCCTCAGGAACTGCCTCATCCGCAGGAGGTGCTTCCTCCACGGAGATTCGAGCCGGAACTCCCCGTGGTGGAAGAATGGAAGGGAACGGCCGGGAAGCTCGAAAAGACACATCCGGTACTCCGCCCCATGAGCGAGTACCGCCCGTATACACCGGACCGCATCCTCCGCAAGGAAGAAGGCCCGCTCTATGTTTTCTACGAACTGGATAAGGTCCGCCTGCTCAGAAGCTTCAGCGAGAAGGACTATCACCGCGACAACGGTCCCGTTCTGGACGAGATAATGGATGTCACGGAGCAGATAATGTCGGATACCACTTCCAGCGTGAAGATTATCCAGATCGTGGGTCTGGCCTCCATAGACGGCCGTCAGTCGCACAATGTATGGCTGGCGGACGAACGTGCCAAGTCCCTTCAGAAATACATCCAGGAACGTCTTTCCATTCCGGATTCCATATTCGAGACCGTGGGCGGAGGAGAGGCCTGGAGCGAATTCCGCGACCAGATCAATGACCTTGTCCTTGAAGGTGGCGGCGCCGGCCTTACCCGGGAGCAGCTGCAGTGGGTGCTGGATGTCATAGACAATGAACCTGACGTGAACAAGCGTGAGGAGACCATCAAGAAAAAGGACGGCGGCGCCTTGTACGCGAAACTCAAGGCCAACGTGCTGCAGGATCAGCGTAATTCAGGATACCTCAGGATTTACTACGATTACGTGCCGGACGAGAGTGCCAGGGAAATCAATTCTGCTATCGATATGATGGCTTCCGGCGACTATGCCGGAGCCCTTAAAGTGCTGGAGACCAAGAGGGATGATCCCAGGAGCGCCAATGCCTATGCCATCGCCCTCTTCTACAACGGCCGCGAGGCGGATGCTCTGGAAGTGCTCCGCAAGGCCGCCGAGGCAGGGGATGAAAGCGCATCGCGGAATATGATGCAGTTGGAGGAGTATTTGAGAAGTAAGAAATGATGAAACGCTTGCTTGGAATATTCGCTTTCGTCCTTGCCACCGGCTGCGGCCTGGTGGATGAGGATAGGAGCGGATGCCCCGACAAGCTTGTGGTTGATTACGAAATGCATTTGATTACCAACATACAGATGGAAATCGGCACGGCGCTCAAACTGGATGCCGATATTCCCGTGGCGTTGGCACTTCGCAACAACTTGAAGAATATCTTCTCGGACCATGCTCACGATGTGGATCTCTCTTTCTATGATGTGTATGATCCTATGTCGGTTCTGGGGCATTTTACGGATATCATCGATGCAAACCAGGCAACTTACACATTGAACATCCCTGCACGCGAGTATATGCATCTCGCCATCGCAAACATCAAGGAAAATGAACAGGTGGACCTTGTAGACGACTCTTACTGCCATTCTTCCCGCCTGGTGCAGAAAAAGGGAAGCGGCGACCCGGAGGTCGTTGCCCCTCACACTACCGGCCTTTTCACGGCTCGCCAGCATATGGACATTCTGGGCAATCTGAACGAATCTTTCAATGTCAACCTTTATATGGCGAACTGCGCCACTGCCTTGGTGGTGGACAATGCCGCCGAGGGCACCCCGATAATTAAAGATTTCAAAGCATACACCACCGGCTTTGCAACATCGTTCAACATAGCGGATAGCACTTTTACATTCGATTCCAATCCCCTCATCAAGGCAGATCAAATTCCTGTCGATGGTGGGACGGAAAGCCTGTACACTACCGTGCAGTTCCCGTCGAGGGATCTGAATTCAAAGAGCAAAGTGGTCATAGATACCACCGATCCTTTTGTTTCGGATTACGCAGAAAATCCGCTCTGGGAGTGGATTGTGTATGTCACTTTGCAGGATGGAACAATTACGGAAAACCGACTTGGCTTCAGCCAGCCTTTGCGTGCAGGCCAGCTTAGGGTTATCCGCGTCCGCATTCTGCACGACGGGACGCTTTCCACCGACGACACGTCGGTAGGTGTGTCGGTTACCCTGGACTGGAAGCAGGGAGGTTCGCACGATGTGCCATTGTAGATTATTCATTTAACTATTTTATATTATGCGTAATTTTATTAAAGTTTCAATTGTCGGGGCGATAGCCCTCGCATCCGTTGCCTGCAACACCAAAGAGGCGTTGCGGGACAACGCGGTTAATCCGAACTACGATCCCCAGACCAAGGAGGTCACCACGCAGTTCGTGATCAGTGTCAACACCAGCACTCCACAGACCAAGATGAAGCCCGAAGCCGTGCAGCAGGCAAGCAATTTCCGCGGAATCGATAATGGTCACGTGCTCCTCTTCAAATCCTATAATGGAACTACATCTTTAAAGTACGTGCTTGATCCAAGCCTCAAGGCAGAAAAGGATTATCCTTTTGCGACGCTTATGTCTTCCGGAGATATTACCGCTTCCGCCAACAAGACCACCAGTTCCAACCGTATTCTTCAGATGTCGGTGCCTACGGGAGTCAATTCCGTCATGGTTTATGGCATAGCTCCGAAAGAAGGTGCCCACAATGCTGAAGGTCATATGGATTATGTGGTTTCGGACACTCCTTCGAACACCTCATTCACCCTTGCCCGCAGGATTGGTGACACTGATGCCGATATTACTGCCTACGATCAGACCGGTGCCCTGATGGCATTTGTGCTCAACCGTATACTGGATAGCCAATGCTCTGCGCTGACTACAGCAGATCCTGCCTATCTTATATATACCGAACTCGACCCCATTTCCTGGCGTGAACTGGGCATCCTCTATGAGAATAACAACGGTCATCTTCATGGGACCACCATTCCTTTTGGCGGTGTGACCACGGCCCGCCCGCTTACTGCTCTTGAGGAATCCCTCGGCCGTGCATATTCCGAGTTTACCTACATCAAGCCCGGCGAATACCGCGCAGGCTCATCCACTGCTATAAAGAAGATGATTCAGGATATGTACAGTGTCGTGACATCCATCATTAGTGCAACCCCCGGCAATGCGGAGGAAGCCAATGCCCAGCGCCTTGCCAATACAATCGAGACTCGCATCAATAACTATTTCAATGGCAGTTGGGAGTACAAATCCATCTCTGATATACATACATATGTCGTTACTACCAGCAGCCTTTTGACTGAGACTCAATGGACAGACCAGTTTAGCTCAGCCAAGGACCTTAACAAGTATCCATACGTTGACTTCAACATCCCTGAGGGAGCGGCTCAGCTTGAATATGACAATACAACCGGAAAAATGGGTTACAGGCATCCCAATCAGGCACTCCTGAATGCCGGCGTCGACTATGACCCCAGAAACTATTCCTATCCTGTGGAACTTGCCTATTGCGTAAACTCTCCCATCCGTATTTCTACGAAGGACGGCCTGGTCGTTGGCGATTTCGTCAACGGTGTGGATCCTTGGAAACTTGACGCAG
>CAMJJO010000030.1 GCA_946406095.1 uncultured Bacteroidales bacterium
TGCCGACGCCGTTGAGGCCTACGCTTTTCTTGAAGACCTTGTCGTCGAACTTGCCGCCGGTGTTGAGGATGCTCACGGCCTTCACCACCGAATCCAGCGGGATGCCGCGGCCGAAGTCCCTGACGGTCACGTGGTTGTCTTCACTGATATCTACCTGTATCTGCTTGCCGAAGCCCATCGCGTACTCGTCCACCGAGTTGTCGATGATCTCCTTCAGGAGCACGTAGATGCCGTCCCCGGGGTTGTTGCCGTTGCCGAGGCGCCCGATGTACATGCCCGGGCGCATCCGGACGTGCTGAACGCCTTCCAGGGTGCGTATGTTGTCGTCTGTGTAATTGGTCGTGTTAGCACTCATAACCTACAAAGATAACAAGAAAAACCTTATTTCACAACGCCCCGCAGGTGCAAAATCACTGGTTTTTTCCTGTCTGTAAGATATACGGTGACGGTTTTGTCGAAAGGGAAGGGGCCGTCCTCGTTGGAGTAGGTGACCTCGATGGTGCCTTTCTGTCCTTTTTCCAAGCTCGAGCGGGTCCATTTCACGTTCGTGCAGCCGCAGGAGGTGATTGCGGAAAGAATGGTCAGAGGCTCATCCCCGGTGTTCGTTACGGTAAATACGCAATGCTGCGGACCGTCGGCCTGGCTGATTGTGCCGAAGTCGTGGACGGTGCGGTCGAATTCCGCCCGTCCGCCTATGAGGACGCTTAAAAGAATCAATAAAATTTTCATATTGCAAATGTAATACAAAAACCTTACCTTTGCGACCGAGATACTAAACTAAAACAAAAGATATGGCTTACAAAATTTCACCTGACAGTTGCGTTGCTTGTGGAACCTGCATGGGCGAATGCCCTACCGGCGCCATCAAGGAAGGAGACGTTTATTCCATCGATCCCGATGTCTGCATCAGCTGCGGCACTTGCGCCGGAGCTTGCCCCATGGGAGCAATTTCCGAGGAATAATCGGTCTTGAACGCTTTTTTTTACGGGTTCCGCTGTGCGGAGCCCGTTTTTTTCGTATATTTGGGCTTAGATTATAATCTAACCCAAACAATATGAGAAGTAAAACTTTCAAGATGATTGTTGCAGCGGCCCTGCTGATTTTGGCTTCGGCTTCTGCAATTGCCCAGAACCGCACGCTGAAAGTGCAGGGTGTCGTCACCGACTCGAAGGGAGAGACGCTCATCGGGGCAATGGTCTATGTCCAAGGCACCTCCAACGGTGCGATGACGGACGCATCCGGGCGCTATGCCATTTCCGGCGTGCAGCCCAACGCTACTCTCGTAGCCAGCCTCATGGGCTATGAGGAGCAGACTACCAAGGTCGACGGCCGCACGGCCATCGATTTTGTGCTTAAAGACGACGCGCTCGTGCTCGAGGAGGCTGTCGCAATCGGTTACGGCAGCCAGCGCAAGGTTACCCTGACCGGTTCCGTGACCACCACCTCCGGCGACGCCCTCGTCAAGAACTCCTCCGTGAACCTGTCTCAAGGTCTCGCAGGCCGTGTTTCCGGCGTTATCGTGAACAACCGTTCCGGTGAGCCTGGCCGCGACGATGCCGTGATGTACATCCGCGGCCGTTCCACCCTCGGCAACAACAGCCCTCTCATCATCATCGACGGCGTTCCCGGCCGTGGAGATGAGTTCTCCCGCCTCACCGGTGAGGAAATCGAGAGCGTGAACGTGCTGAAGGATGCATCTGCAGCCATCTACGGTGCCCGTTCCGCCAACGGCGTCATCCTCGTGACGACCAAGCGTGGCCGCGCCGATGGCCGCCCCAGCGTGACCTTCACCTACGACTACGGTATGCAGCAGCCCACCCGCCTGCTCAAGATGGCGGATGCGGTCACTTTCGCAAAGGCATACAATGCAGCCCGCGCCATCACCGGTGCATCTGCCATCTACACCGATGAGCAGATCCAGCACTACATCGACGGGGACGATCTGATCAACTACCCGAACACCAACTGGTTCGATGCCATCATCAAGGACCACTCCAACCAGCACAAATATGGCGTGAGCCTGCAGGGCGGCGCCGACAGGGTGAGCTACTTCGTGCAGTTCAACGGTCAGTATCAGGACGGTATCTACGTGAAGTCCGCAACCAACTACAACCAGTACAACGTGCGTTCAAACATCGACATCAAGGTCACCGAAGATTTCAAGCTCGGCGTCGACCTCAATGTCCGTCAGCAGCACAAGAACTACTCGGCTTATCCTTCCGACAACTACGGTATTTTCTACATCACCACCAGGCGCTATGCCTCCAGTTCCCCGTACTATCCCAACGGATATCTCCGCAGCGGTTCCAACCCTGCGGCTCTGGTGCAGAACCTGACCGGTTACGATAATACCACCTACAATACCATCAACACCACCTTCCGCGGCAACTACGATCTCCACGCCATCACGAAGGGCCTTTCCGTGAACGCCGTCTTCGCATACGACGTGCACAACAACTTCCACAAGAACTGGTCGAAGAACTGGCCCTGCTACTCCTACGACGAGATCACCGAAACCTACCGCGAGAGGGACAGCGGCGTGTTCACGACTCCTACCCTGAACGAGAGCCAGAACAACTACCACACCGTCACCCTGAACGCCAACATCAACTACGACCGTGAATTCGAAGGCGGACATCACGTGACCGCCCTCGCCGGTTTGGAGCAGAGCAACTACCGCAGGGACTATTTCAGCGGTGCTATCGAGAAGTATGATTCCGACATCCTGGACGAGTTCTTCGCCGGTAACGCGGACAAGGCATACTACAAGATCAACGGTTACGCCTCCGAAACCGCACGCCGCTCATTCTTCAGCCGTGTCGGCTACGACTACAAGAGCAAGTACCTCTTCCAGGCGCTCGTCCGCTGGGACGGTTCCGAGAACTTCCCGAAGGAGCATCGCTGGGGCGTATTCCCCGGCGCATCCGTGGGCTGGCGTCTTTCCGAGGAGCCTTTCATCAAAGACAACTACCCTTGGATCACCAACCTGAAGGTCCGTGCTTCCTATGGTGAGCAGGGTAACGACCAGGTGGACGCCTTCCAGTATCTCTCCACCTACAAGTACTCGACCAGCACTTCGTACAGGGCTCTGTATGACGGAAAGGAAGTAAACTTCATCATCCCTGACGGAGTTCCCAACCCCAATATCACCTGGGAGGTCGCCAAGACCTGGAACATCGGTCTGGACGGTTCGTTGTACAACGGCCTCATCGGATGGGAATTCGAAGTGTTCTCCACCCGCCGTTCCAACATCCTTTGCACCCGTAACGCTTCCGTACCTTACTATACCGGCCTTACCACCAACCTGCCGGACGAGAATATCGGTATAGTTTCCAACAAGGGTTTCGAGATCCAGTTGAACCACGAGAACAAGGTCGGGCACGGTTCCAATCAGCTCCGCTATCACGTGACCACCAACTTCATGTTCGCGAAGAACACCATCGAATATATGGATGAGACCCCTTACGACGAGGCGCATCAGTATATGAACCGCACCGGTCACCCCATGGGAGCTTCGCTGATCTATCAGGTGGAAGGCATCAACAGGAGCTTTGAAGACATCAGCGCACATCCTCAGATGGCCGGCGCCGGACTCGGCGACTTCTATTTCAAGGATCTTGACGGCAACGGCATCATCGACTCCCAGGACCGTCTCCGCTGCGACCTTACCGCAGTTCCCCAGATTGTCTTCGGTATCAACGGAGACCTTCAGTGGAAGAACTGGGATCTGTCCATGCTGCTCCAGGGTCAGGCCCGCGCACGCTACTACTACGCTCCTCTGACCGACCCTGTGTCCGGAAACATCGAATACGATGCGGCAAAGAACGCCTGGACTCTCGATAATACCGAGACCGACCACCCCCGTATCGCTTCCAATATCGGTAACGGCGGTGTCTACCGTTCTTCCTACTATTACCGCAATGCCGCTTTCCTGCGTCTGAAGAACCTCGAAATCGGCTACACTCTTCCCGGCCGTGTCTTCGGTCACCAGGTGGGCATCAAGAACATCCGTTTCTATGCTGCAGGTTACAACCTCCTCACCTTCTCCGAACTCAAGACCATCGACCCTGAGACCAGTGACGAAGGTTACCAGACCTATCCTCAGGTCAAGATCTACAACTTTGGTGTAAAAGTTACCTTCTAATCGGAATCTGATATGAAAAAGATACTCTTTATATTTGCAACTGCGGCCCTGCTTGCCGCCTGCAACGATGGTTTCCTGGACAAGAAACCTCTCGACAAGCTTTCCGAGGAGGCTGTGTTCAACAGCGACGCTCTTGCGGAGGCTTATATAAACGCCATCTACACCGTCCTGCCGGATCCTTTCACGGAGGGTAATATCGGATGTATCTCCGATGAAGGATTCTTCCGTTATGGCGGCACATCCACCCGTTATATCGCAGACGGTTCCATGACCCCCAGCTCCATCATCCCTATGGATGAAGGCGGCCCCGCCCATAACACGCGTACTACGTTCCTTAATATATGGAACCGCGCATATGAGTACATCTACCGCCTGAACTATTTCCTCAGGTATGTGGAGGAAAAGGGTTCGGCCATGACAGAAGAAGGCAAGAATAGGCTTACCGGCGAGGCATATTTCCTCCGCGCCTGGGCCTACACGAACCTTATCGAGCGTTATGGCGGCGTCGTCCTTGTGGACAAACCCTTCGATGACATCGGTGCCGATTTCGTCGACGTCCGTTCCAATTTCGACGACTGCGTGACCTTCATCAACAAGGATCTCGACAAGGCAATCGATTTGCTTCCAGACAAATCCAACACCGCTCTCGGGCGCGTTCATAAGGACTGCGTGCTTGCTCTCCGCAGCCGTCTGACCCTGATCGTGGCTTCTCCTCTGTTCAACGATCCCAATTTCCCCACCGGAGGCGTTTTCCGCGGCGCTTATTCCGAGTCCAAGTGGCAGGATGCATATGATGCTGCAAAGGCTATCTGCGACCGTGCCGATGTCGACGGCGCATATGCCCTCGACGATACTTACGATGGATTCTGGCGCGACGAGAATTCTCCCGAAATCATATGGGGCAAGTACTTCGTGCAGAGCAGTAACCAGCCTCACAAGGCTCAGCTCCTGTATAGCCTGATGGACTTCGGCGGAGGCGGCTGGGAAAGCTTCAATCCCACCCAGGCAATGTGGCTGGACTACGAAATGAAGGCCACCGGCAAGAAGATTTTCGAGGAAGGCTCCGGCTACGATCCCAAGCATCCCTTCAAGGGCCGTGATCCCCGTTTCGACCATTGTGTCATCTATCCTACGAAGATATACACATGGACCGACAAGAACGGCGGCTTGAACGAGACCCCGCTCGAGCTCTACCTGCTATATGAAAACGCCGAACTCGCCGACCTCGACAAGAGCAAACCCGAGCTTTCGACTTCCAAGAAGGCCAGCGACCAGATCCACCTCACCAACACCGGTGGCAGCGGCCTCACCAAGTGGTATATGCCGGACAGGTACATTTCCGAGTCCATGATCGGCAACGTGGTCTATCCTTGGTTCCGTCTCGGAGAGTTCTACCTCAACCTCGCAGAGGCTGCCTATCATCTGGGCAAGACCGCCGAGTGCCAGGACAATCTGAACAAGATCCGCGACCGCAAGGATGTCAGGATGCCTCATATCTCCGATACCGGCACCGACCTTTGGGACCGTGTGGTCAACGAGCGCCGCATCGAGCTCGCATTCGAGGCTTTCCGTTATTTCGATACCAGGCGCCTCAAGATCGCAGTCGGTTACGAGAATGTTCCTTTCGCAGGAATGCGTACCATGCTCCTCCAGAAGGGCAGCAAGCAGGATACCGTCTATCGTGTCGGCCAGCCTGAACCCCTCGTCAACAAGGAACGCAATTACTACTGGGCCAACACCGGTGAAAGGACTGCCTACATCAAAAGCAACAACGGCAACGACGTTGCATATGTGGTCAATTATGTATGGAAGGGCAAGACTTATGTCGTCGACTACGGCGAGGCCTGCCTCACCATTTCTCCTACGCAGAAGTGGTTCCCCAACAAAGACCGCAACAACCGTCCTCAGTCCGGAGCCCTCACCTGCAGCAATGCTCCCGGTGTGGAGAATCCCGAGGATTATCCTAACTACCTGATGCCTATCCCTCAGACGGAGATCGACAAGACCCAGAAGAGGATACAGCAGAACCCCGGTTATGTCTATTAGCAAATACTTTTTATCAGCTCTCGTTCTCCTCGGCATTCTTTGCGGATGCCGGGGAGTCGGGCTGAAAATGAGCTATTCCTCCGCCGATATTTCCACGACGGAAGACGAGCACACCATGCTCGCAGGCTTCGCCGCGCGCAGCAAACTCCACGACGGAATCCACCAACATCTTTATACTCACTGTCTTGTGCTTGGCGACGGCACCCGGAAGGTCTGCATCATCAGCAACGACCTTATGGAAATCTCCCCTGCGCTGGCGGATACCGTCCGCGCTTTGATTGCCGAGAAGTCCGGCCTTGCGGTGGACAACATCCTGATGCATAACATCCACACCCATTCCGCGCCCCGTTCCGGAGGCTGGTGCAACGTGCCCGGCGGCCCGAACCGTGCCTGGAAGGACAGGATGGTGGAGACGGTCGTGGGCAATGCCGTGAAGAACATCGCCGCCGAAGGCAAGCCCTTCAAGCTGGAAATCGGCAAAGGCAGCACCTCCATCAACGGCAACCGCTGCGAGAAGGAAGGCCCCGTGGACCACGACGTGTATGTGGCCCGCTTCCTCCAGAAGGGTAAGCCGGTGGTTTCGATAGTGAATCTGGCATGCCATCCCGTATGCATGGGAGCCGGCAGCCTGCTGCTGAGTTCGGATTATCCCGGCATCTGCGGGAAATATCTTTCCGAGGCCTGGGGCGGGGAAGTGTTCCAGCTGACCGGCGCGGCCGGCAATATGGATCCGGCGCTCGGCCCCAAGATGGTCGAATATGCCGAGCAGTGCGGCAAGAGCCTGGCGGATTCGCTGGTGGACATCAAGTTCAGCAAGGTTCCTTCCAAGGGCATCCTGCGTCTGGTCAATGAGACGGTCGACCTGCCCTACCAGATAGAGGTGGTGACTCCCGAAGCGGTTATCGCGCATGCGGATTCGCTTGCCGCGAGCGCCCGCACCGTCTTCCCGCGTTTCGCGGACGACGTCATGGGTTGGAAGGAAGAGATACTGGAGCGCTTCGAGGAGGGCCCTGTGGCATCCAAGCTGCGTTATCACCTGCACGGAGTGGATCTGGACGGGGTGATCTTCTTCTTCAGCGACGGAGAGCCTTTCTGCGAATACCAGATGGAGGCCCGCGCCGCTTTCCCCGACAGGACCATCTTCTTTGCCGGCTATACCAACGGACAGAACTCTTACCTGCCCTCCGAGCGTGCCTATCAGGTGCGCAAGGGCTACGAATATGAGGTGGAGCAGATGCACGTCTACATAAAGGCGCCGTATCCGCTCTCCGAAAAGATGCCTTCGGTTTATCGCGAAGGCGTTATCAAGACTATCAGCGATACCATCGCAGAAGAGTAAATGAGAAGATTCATACTGCTTGCCTTGTGCCTGCTTGCCTGGACGTCTGCTTTTGCAGCGCCCCGCTACGACATTGTCCCTACTCCCAAGCATCTGACCGAGGCAGAAGGATTCTTCCGCCTCGACAAGAATACCGCCCTGGTGGTGGAAGATGCCGCTTTCGAAGAGATCGCGGCCGATTTCAAGGCGCAGGTTAAGCACGCTTCCGCCCTGGACGGCAGCAAGACCAGGATAGTGCTCCGCAAGCGCGATGGCTTCGGAAAAGAGGCATACAAACTGACCGTGACCCCTTCGGAAGTGCTTATAGAGGCTTCCGAGGTTAACGGGGCGTTCTATGCCCTGCAGACTTTCAAGCAGCTGCTGCCGGATGCCATTTATGCGCAGGCGCTCAAGAAGCCGGTGAAGTTCCTGGCACCCTGCTGCACCATAGATGACGAGCCGGAATTCTGGTACCGCGGATTCCTTTTCGACTGCGGCCGCTTCTTCTTCCCTAAAGAGGAGATAATGAAATTCATCGACCTCTGCGCCACCTACAAGCAGAATATGTTCCACTGGCATCTCACCGAAGACCAGGGCTGGCGCATCCAGATCGATAAATATCCCAAACTCACCGAAGTGGGTGCCTGGCGCAAGGAAACGGCTTGGCACAGCGGCAAGGGCAATGGCATCCCGCACGGCGGATTCTACACCAAGGACGATATCCGCGAAGTGGTGGAGTATGCCCGCAGGCGCTGTGTGACTGTGATTCCAGAGGTAGAAATCCCCGGGCACAGCACGGCTGCCATCGCGGCCTATCCCGAACTCAGCTGCTTCCCGGACCGTCACTACGAGGTTGAAACCAAGTGGGGCATACACAAGAATCTCTATGCTCCCACGGCCACCACATTCCGTTTTCTGGAAGACGTGTTTACCGAGCTTTTCGAGCTTTTCCCTTCGCCAATCTATCATATAGGAGGGGATGAGGCTCCCAAGGATGTGTACCGCGAAAGTGCTTACTGCCAGGATCTTATGACCGTCCTGGGTCTTGAAAACGTGGAGGAACTCCAGACCTTCTTCGTGAAGAGGATGGGGGATTTCCTTCGCAGGCACGGCAAGACCGTGATTGGCTGGGACGAGATTCTGGACGGGGGAGCGCTGGAAGATCCTATCGCCATGTCTTACCGCGGCCACGCTCCTGCGGCCAGGGGCATCAAGCGCGGGATTCGCGTAATTCTCACCCCCAACCGCTGGTGCTACCTCGACAACAGGCAGGAAGACCAGTCGGACGCCGTGGACCAGAACGTGTTCATGCCGCTCAAGAAAGTATACAATTACTATCCTTCCGTCGATTCTCTTAAAGACCTGAGCGCCAAATATATAGTGGGTTACGAAACCTGTCTGTGGACGGAGTATGTCCCTGATAACGAGACTGCCGAGTATCAGGCTTTTCCGCGCAATGTGGCCGCAGCCGAAGTGGGCTGGACATCCCGCGAAAACAAGGACTGGGAGTCGTTCCGCAGACGTATGCCCAAGGTACTTTCCACCCTGGACTGGAAAGGAGTCCGGTATTGCCCGGTATATTATGACGTGATATTCGATTACGACCGCAATATAGGCTTCCCCAAGCCCATGAACCTGATGCTGGACGACCCTTCTGCCGAGGTGCATTACACCCTGGACGGAAGCACTCCGACAATGAAATCGCCCCGCTACGACGGCACCCCTTTCATGGTAGACAGAGGCAGCGTAATCAAAGCCCGCGGATTCCGCAAGGGCAAACCCATAGGCAAGGTCACAACCAAAGAATTTGCAAAATGACGAATAAGATAATCTGCTTACTGTCAGCTGCTTTGCTGCTTTTTTCCTGCACCGGAAAAAAGCCGGAGCAGAAACTGATTTCGGTTATCCCGGAACCCTCTTTCTTGCAGCAGACCGAAGGGGTGTTCGCGATCGACAGGAGAACCCCGGTTTTCGTGGATTTTGTCGACTCCAGCCTCCTCCGCACCATAGGATTCCTGAATGAAAGGCTGGAAAAGGCGGCGGGCTTTTCTCTTGAAATAGTTCAGGACGATCCCCTCCGCCACGGGCAGGAAAAGGGCATCTTCGTCCTGGATGCCGGCCTGATGAAGGAGTGCTACAATCTGGATATCACTCCCGGGCGGCTACTGATCGAATATGGGGATGGCGCAGGCCTCTTCTATGCCGTCCAGACCATCCTGCAACTGCTTCCGCAGGAGATTTTTGCGGAAAGCAGGCAGAGGGGAGTGAAATGGGAGGTCCCCTGCTGCTCTGTGGAAGACAGCCCCCGCTTCCCGTACCGGGGAATGCATCTGGACTGCTGCCTGCACTTCTTCAGCATAGACTTCCTTAAGAAATACATAGACGTGATGGCCCTGCACAAGGTGAACCGTTTCCACTGGCATCTCACCGAAGACCAGGGCTGGCGTCTGGAAATCAAGAAATATCCGCTGCTGACCGAAAAAGGCCAGTGGCGCAAAGAAACCGTTATCGGCTCGCTCGCTTCCGGCTTCTATGATGGCAAGCCTTATGGCGGATACTATACCCAGGAGGAAGTCAAGGACCTTGTGAAGTATGCCGCAGAACGTTATGTGACCATCATCCCGGAGATCGAGCTCCCCGGCCACGCGCTGGCGGCAATCGCCTGCTATCCGGAACTCAGCTGCGGCCTGGAAGACCACTACGAAACCGCTACCCGCTGGGGCATCTTCCGTCAGGTCTACTGCCCCAAGGAAGAGACCTTCAAGTTCCTGGAGGATGTGTTCGACGAGGTTTTCGAGCTCTTCCCCACGGAACTCGTGCATATCGGAGGCGATGAGTGCCCCAAGGCGAGCTGGAAGAAATGCCCTCATTGCCAGGCACTTATAAAGAAACTAGGGCTCAAGGACGAGTTCGAGCTCCAGAGCTGGTTCATTCAGCGCATGGAGAAATACATCAATTCCAAAGGCCATCAGATCATCGGCTGGGACGAGATACTCCAGGGTGGTCTGGCGCCCAACGCCAAGGTCATGTCCTGGCTGGGGGAGGAAGGCGGAATCAAGGCCGCCCAGCAGCATCACGAAGTGGTGATGGCGCCCTATCCCAAGTACTATCTGGACTACTGGCAGGCGGATCCCGAGAGCGAACCGCTGGCAATGGGAGGCCCCACGACGCTTCGCACCATGTATGAGTATAACCCTGTGCCCGAGGTGCTTACGCCGGAAGAAAGGCGCTACATCATCGGCGTGGAGGGTTGTGTATGGACCGAGTATATGCCTACTCCCGCCCGGGTCGAGTATATGGCCTGGCCGCGCATGTGCGCCATCGCCGAGGCCGGCTGGACAAAGCGCCCCAAAGACTGGGACGGCTTCACCCGCAGGCTCGAGGAGCATCTGGGCAGGTTGGACCTTCTGGACGTGGGATACTGCAAGGCCTTCTTCGATCCGTTCATCGAACTTCATAAAGACACGGAATACAGCAAGATAGCAACTATCAGCATCGATGCTCCTGATGCGGAAATACGTTATACGCTGGACGGAACTGCTCCCACGGAAGCCTCTCTGCTTTACACCGGGCCTTTCGTGATCAACCGTCAGCAGACGGTCACGGCGGCAGCCTTCCGTGAAGGACATATTCTGGGAAATATAAAATTTAAGAAATTTTAACTATATTTGAGGACTTATGGCAATTAGACTAACTGAGCAGCCTTCTCTTTACGACCATCTCGAAAAGAAATCGGTTGCGGAACTTCTTCGCGACATCAACAACGAAGACAAAAAGGTGCCCCTCGCTATCGAGGCTGTGCTCCCGGACATAGAAAAACTTGTAAATGCCATCGAGGCGCAGCTCCGCGCAGGCGGGCGCTTCTTCTGGCTCGGCGCCGGCACCGGCGGCAAACTCGGTGTCCTGGACGTGCTGGAGGTGCCCAATACCTATGGCGTAGATCCTGAAATCTGGCAGGCCGTGCTTGCAGGCGGCAACGAGAATCTCGTGCTGGACCTGGAAGAGGCCGAGGATGATGTCGACGAAGGATGGGTGACCCTCAGGGACAAACATCACATCACTCCCAAAGATATCGTGGTCGGCATTTCCGCCAGTGGCTGCACTCCCTACGTGATGGCAGCGATGAAGGCTTGCAAGGAGCACGGAATCCCTTGCGGCAGCATCTGCAACAACCCCGGCTCTCCCATTTCGGACTATGTGGATTATCCCGTGGAGATAGTCTGCGGCCCCGAATTCATCACCGGCAGCACCCGAATGAAGTCCGGGACATCCCAGAAACTTATCTGTGACATGGTCAGCACCACCATCATGTGCCGCCTCGGCCGTGTGGAGGGCAACCGGATGGTGCAGGCCAATCTCATCAACAACAAGGTAGTCGACCGTCTCACCCGCACCATGGTGGAGCGCAATCCCCAGCTCAGCTACGAGTTCTGCGAGGAAACCATACGCAAGACCGGCGGCCTCAAGAAGGCGGAAGAATATCTCAGAGCACAAGGAATCATCAAGTAAAACCCTATGAAACTTCGCGTTTTTATATTGGCCGCTGCGGTTCTCGCCATTCTCGCCCCTTCCTGCGACAAGAACAAGGAAAAGGGGAGTGAGGCGAAGAAGTATGCCGGAATCATCTTCAACGAGGTCGCGGCTCACGACGAGACCGAAGAGTTCGCCACCTGGGTGGAGCTTTACAACACATCTTCCGAAACCATTTCCCTCGAAGGCCTTTCGTTCTTCATTACGGACAGCTATTTCAAGGGGCAGAAGATAGGTGAGCTCTCCGGAAGCATGGCCCCCGGCGAAAGGAAGGTCGTGTCGACCGAGGATTCCTCCCTGGCGACCGGTTTCGCCTCGAATGCGGCGTTCACCCTGGTCCTGGGCCCCTCCAACAGCGATCCCGTGGCCACTTTCGAGCACAAGGACGATGAGCCTTCCCTCGGCTACTTCGCCAGCTGGCAGCGTATTCCCGACGTTACCGGGGAGATGCGCAAGCTGACCTATTCCAGCCCTGGCAAGGAGAATCAGCTGTTCGATTTCAGCAAGACCCGCCGCACGGCTGTCTGGACCTGGGGGTCCCACCTCTCGGACCTGATAGCGGACGATGGCGCCAAGATGCGTGAACTCAAGCGTCTGGGCTACGATCATATCCTGCTGAACTATGCCGGTTACGCCAAGAAGAACTATCACAATCAGGCTGTCAAGTTCACCAAACTCGCCGATGAGATAGGCCTTACGGTTCACGTTTGGCTGCAGGCTTTTTATGACGGAGGTTGGATCTGCCCTATCGACGACGAAAAGAAAGCCTATAAGGAAGAGGTCTACGAGCGCATCCGCAACGAGGCGACCGAATATCTTGAGAACTGGGCGGTGAAAGGAGTGCATCTGGATTATATCCGTTTCGGCGGCACAGCTTCCAGTCATAACTGGGGCGTGGGAGAGAATGCCGTCAACTCCGTGAACGCCGTCAACCGTTGCTGCCGCGAGATCCGCGAGATCTGCGACGGCTACGACGAGGGCCTCATCACTTCCGCAGCGCTCATGCCGGAGGCCAACTCCAGCCAGTATTATGGTCAGAAACCCGCGGAAATGGCGAAGTATATCCATGTTTTGATGCCCATGATCTACCGCTACGGCTCCTACAACATGAGCGACGATACGTTCAAGAGCAATTCCAACCACTTTGCCGACCAGGCTGCAAAGGGCGGCGGCGTTTCCTGGACAGGCATCCAGACCTACGATGCCAACACCCAGGGAATGACGGCCGAGAAGATGCGCAGGGATATCGACCTGATCACCGAAACCCGCTCCGAAGGAATCGTGCTCTTCCGCTATCAGCTCGGCACATTCCCGGATATCACCGATTTGTATAAGTAAAACCGAAACCAAATATCATCTATTAACCAATTTCAAAACACAGCATTATGAAAAAATTGCGTTTTTTCCTGGTGAGCGTTGCCGCAATGGCAATGATGTTCACCGGCTGTAAGAACACCAAAGAGACGCCCGCTCCGGACAACTCTGTTGGTAAAGCCACTCTTACAGATGTCGTGAACGTCGCCGCTGCTTCCTACAAGACTTGGGAAGATGGCGAAGAGTTCCCGACCACCTTCAAGGTAGGAAAGCTCGACCTTTCCATTGCTGAGTACCAGTTTGCCATCTGCAAGGCCCTGGTAAACATCAATGCAGGAAAGAAGGACGACATCGAGATCCTTACCTACAAGCCCGCCGAGCATCCTGAAAAGGACAGCTACGACAAGGAGACCATTGCTGTTGCAAACGGCCCCAAGAACGGGGACGAAACCGAAGACCTGGTCAACGTTGCAACCAGAATGTTGGCCCGTATGGAGTCCGACCTCCGCGTTCCTAACCAGACCAACTTCACCCGCAACGGCAGTGCAATCGCATTCTCTACCAACCGTGCCACCCTCGTCATCTCCCGCGCACTCGCTGGATACAAGGCCGAAGGCAAGCTCGCAGAGAGTGTTTCCGCCGACTACAAGGGCGCAGCCGCTACCCTGAAGGCATTCGCTACCGAACTAGTCAAGTATCTCGACGTTTGGGAGAAGACTGTCGGTACCGTCGATGCTGACGGTTCTCACAATGGCGCTAACGCCTGGCAGAACGTGCACTTCATTCCTATCGAGCCTTCAGGTGGTTACACCAGCGCTCCCATGTACGATCAGGGCCAGTTCCCTGTATGGCATCCCGTTGTCGATGGGCGCGAGTACACCGCAGCAGAATGCTGGAGCGTCGCAGCTCAGGGTATCATGGACCTCGTCACTGTCGAGGGTTCCTCTCTCCTTCAGCCTCAGCGCAATCCGTTCGTGCACACGATGGGTAACGGTAAGTCTCTCTCTGAGCCTATCCCTACACCTGCCGAGTATGCGACCGTGACCGGCTTCAACGCCTATCCTTGGTACGAGAACACCAACGATTCTCCTATCATCAACTTCTCCGAAGAACTGCCTTGCACCGTCGAGTTCCTCTGCCATGAACTTGGTTGGTACCTGACCCGTTGCACCCAGTTCGACACCCCTGCCATCGGTAACTTCCAGCAGTTCGGTAAGGGTGAAAGCGTGATCAACTATGGCGATTACAACGGTGTCATTTCCGCAATGCGCACCTTCCTCATC
>CAMJJO010000031.1 GCA_946406095.1 uncultured Bacteroidales bacterium
GAGGCCAAGACCCTGCCTTTCGGCGCAGTGTTCGATTACTTCAACTTCAAGAACGGAGTTCCCGTCGGCGAGGAATTCATTCCGGCCATCGAGAAATACGAAAAGGAAGTCACCTCCAAGCGCTAAACGAACAAAGGGCTGCCAAACGGCAGCCCTTTGTTATTTGAAGAGGTTCAGAATTACTTCACAACTTCCCAAGCATACTGATAAACCTCGGGATCGTCGGTGCCGTAGACCTTGTTGACCTTGGTCACGAAGCCGTCGGCGTCCTTCTCGTAGGTGTGCACGGCAGCCTTATCAGAACCTTCCCAAGCGGCCTGGTCGAGCAGATGCTTCGAAGGTTTGCCGCAGAAGCCGAGCTCGAAAATCCAACGGGAAACATCAGCCTTGTCGCATGCGTCTGCGAAGATGCCACCCACGTTCTCGTCGGCGAGGAAGCTCTGGATCTTCCATTCTTCGCTTCCGTCATCCTTGAAACGGGACCACTTCACGAGGTCGCCACCCTGCCAGTTGCAGTTGGACTTGACAGCGCCCTTGTCAACCCTCTTGATCTGGGTGAGATAGCCGTCCTTGTCGTAGGTGAATCCCCAGGTGTCGCCCCACTCGTTTGCATAGCTCTCAAGATAGCCGTTTGCACCAAGAGTGAAAACGCAGTCACCCTTCTCTTCGCCTTCCTTCACGTACTTGGCGGTGCCTACATTGCCCTTCCAGGTAAAAGACCAGGTGCGCTCATACTCATAAGCTGCGCCGGCTTCCTGCTTGTTGCGCTTGACATCCTGGATCTTGCCATCAGCGGTGTAGGAGAAATAATAAACATCCCACTGGTCGCCGCACTGGGTCAGACGCTTGACGACCTTTGCTTCTTCTTTCTGCTCCTTCTTGCAGCCGGTAAATGCAACTGCTGCAACTACGAGGAGTGCGAATGCATAGAAAACTTTTTTCATGATTGTTTTGATTAAATGGTTAATGAATTAAATATTGTGAAAATTGGTTTTTGCATAAGAAATACCGGTCAGGAAGTCCATCCTGGCATCGTCGAGGTGGTTGCGGCAACGGTATTCGAACTCTGCGCCCTCAGCCTTGCAGGATTTGTAGAGCGCATTTGCTGAAACATACTCGTCGCCCGTGTCGCACTGACCGATATAATAGAACTTCTCTTTGTTGGCCTTCACCATGCCGCCCAGATATGCGTTCTCGAAATACAGGACCGAGAACAGTTCCGAGCGCTTGAACACATCTTCTCCGGCCTCCCCGACAGCAAGCGCCTGACGGGCACCGGTGGGATACAGGTCCTTATAGTAAGACACCCATTCGGAGGCATTCTTCTTTTTGGTGTCGCAGGGGAGGATGACGAATTTCTTCCTGTCCATGCCTTCCTGCAGGATTGCGATGGCATCTTTTACCAGGGCTGCATCCATTCCGTCGTGGAAGAAATACAGGGCGGTGCCGTCCTTGCGGCCACCATCGACATAGGCCTGCGATTCATAAACTCCTTCAGCATTAAGCTTGACTCCTTCCGGAACCTTGACTTCCTTGAGAGTTTTCTGCCAGTTGGTGCCCCCGGCCATAAGCGAAGAGAACCAGGGGAGGACCTCCTCCAGGGCGCCTCTCCAATAGGATGTGGAGTGTCCGCCGTCCCAGACGCGGTACTCGTGGGCATAGCCATTGGCGCGCATCATCACGTGAAGGTCGTCATTGGCAATCAGCAGCTTGTCTTCATTGTCGCCGCAGGTTAGGAACCAGCGGACGGAAGAGTACTTGTCTTTGTTCTCGGCAGTGAACTGATGCAGTGGGCAGTGGGCCTTGTAGTAGTCGGTAAGGCGCCCGTTGCCGCTCTGGCCTACTCCTCCGAAGATCTTTCCCCACTGATTGTCCCATCCGCTCTGCGACTCGGTGGTGTATCGCTGGTCGGTGCAGATGGACATGCTCAGCGGAGCGCTCATCGAGAAGAGCTCGGGGTGCTTCATGGCCGTTACCATCGCTCCGAAACCGCCCATGGAATAGCCGATTACGGCTCGGTGGTCCCGGTCTGCAATGGTGCGGTAGGTCTTGTCTATCATAGGCACGAACTCTTCCGCAAGCATGGACATGTAAGGCATAGTGCCGTCGTAACGGTCGCAATAGTAAGAAGTATATCCCATAGGGAATACATAGATCATAGGCTCCAGCCCTTCGGCTTCGAGTGCCTTTATCTTTGCCTCCCCCTTCATGTACTGACCGTTCCAGGAGGTGTTGTTGTCGCCCAGCCCGTGAAATGCATAAACTACGGGATAGCGCTTGTCGGTATCTTTGTCGTACCCTTCCGGAAGCAGTATGTCGTATTTGAGGGAGTATCCCAGCAGCTTGCTGGAAAAGTCCAGGTTGGTGCTGTAGCGTTCGAAGGGCACAGGCTCCACCGGTGGAAGTTCGTGCTCCTTGTTGCCGTTGCAGGCGCAAGTGCTCAGCAGTACTGCCAGAAAGAACAGTTCGATTCTAGATCTCATCATAGATTACCATTTCCTGTGCGTTAATCTCATAATCCTTGTGCGGGTTAAGCAGCTTGAACTCAAGCTTATGATGCCCGCTTTCAAAGCAATACCTCGAGAAGACTTCGTACTTGCGCGTGATATAGTCGTGCGGCATTACGAACTCTTCCACCATTTCTCCGTCCAGCCAGGCCTGGATGCGTGCACGGTAGTCGCTGTCGTCGTGCCCCGTCTTCACCACATTGCCTTCCACCACTATCGAGTTGCCGTCGAACTCGAGCGTCAGGGTGTCGGAGAAGCGCTTCTTCAGAACCACCTTCCCGACCGGCTTTATGCCCTCGAACGACTGCTCAAAACGCACAGCCACAGGCTCTTCAGTTGTAAAGATGAAATCTTTACCTTCTACGTTGCACCCGGCGGTCTCTTTCATGAGGCGGAGGTTCTCTGCGCAGGCGGTGTTGAGGCTGAGGGTAGTATAAGGGAAAGGAAGATCCGCGATGGCATCGGCTCCCCGGCGATATTTCTCGGGGATGGCCTTGTAGCCCTGCATCACGCCCAGGATGCCTGCGGCGGATGCCGGATTGCAGTCGGAGTCCTGCCCGCAGCGGGTGGATATCTCCATGGTCTTCTCGAAGTCCCCCTCGCCATAGAGCAGGCCGATTACCACGTATGCGGAGTTGATTACGGCGTCGATGTTAAAGCCGTTCCAGACGCCCTCGGGGCAGCCTACGTCGTAGCTGTGGCGCTTGTCCACCTCGAACCAGCAGGCCTTCCAGTCGTTCGGATATTTGGCGTGGAACTTTATCACATCCTCTATGGCGTTACGGAACTTGGTTCCCTCGGGGATAGTCTTGAGGGCCTCGCGCACCAGAGTGGGAATGTCGTCGCAGACATAGGCCAGTGAATAAAGGGCGCTCACATACACTCCTCCGTACCAGCCGTCACCGTAGTTCATTATATGGCCGATGCGGTCCGCGATTGCAGCGGCATCGTTGGGGCGTCCGGGAGTGAGCATGCCGATGAAGTCGGCCTCGATCTGGAAGTCGATGTCATCTGCATGGGGATTGTATTTCCAGTGGCCGGATTCCGGGGCCCCGCGTCCGTTGAGGATGTTGTAGCGGGCGGCCTGGTTGGCGTGCCAGAGCTTGTAGGGAGCGTTTGCAAAACGGTCCGCAAACTCGGCCGTAGGTGCCTCGATTCCAAGCTCCGCCATCACCTCCAGGAAGGTAAGGTCCATGTATACGTCGTCGTACAGGCCGGGATCCTCCACGAAGGTTTCGCTGATGTAGCTGTCGCTCCAGAAGATGGGTTCGGCATCCTGGATAAGCCCGCCCTTGAACTTGAATTCGGTGGGGCCGCCGTAGGTGCAGCCTATGGTCTGTGCGAACCATCCGCCGCGGATGCGGTCCATCATTTCATCTTCGCTTATGCGGACTGTCTGCCCGTACTTGAGGGAAGGGCCAGCGCAGGAGGCCAGGAGTATAACCGATAGTAATAATGCCTTTTTCATTAGTTATGATAATAAGTGTCCGGAGCGGGATGCTCGGAATAGTATTGTATTGCGTTGATTCTCAGTAGGTACTGGGTGGGGTCGGGATTGCGCCAGACCATCTTCACCTTATGCCTGCCCTCGGGAAGCAGATACTTCCAGGCGGGCTCCAGCTTGCGGGAGGTGCCCTTCATAGGGAGGATGGACACCTGGTCCAGTTCGCCGTCTATCCAGACCTCTATCTCCGCCACATACGGGTCGGATTCCTCCGCCAGGGCGAAGACTTCCGAGCCCACGTGCTTCTTGGAGACTCGGTCGGCATAACCCTTGCTGATGCCGCGGAGGCACACCAGGTTGCCCCAGATGCAGAATCCGTTGCCGCTGAAGTCGAACTCGTATTCATCTTCCATCCAGGCGTCCTTCTGGTCGCGGAAGATGGGATAGGTGTTGGTAAAGTTCTGCTCGAGAGGCAGTACCTTGGTTTTCATCACCGGGAAGGTGATTTCGCTGTCACCGATCTTCCCACCGTTCCTGTCTATGAGTTGCAGTGCCTGGTTGAAGGAGTATATCGAGCCCTTTGCGAGCGAGACGTCGGTGCCTTCGAAGTCCAGGTCCCAGATTTCATCGAGGGGCTCGCGCCAGAAGGCGGGTATGCCGCTCTTGCCGAGCATCACGCCCAGCACTCCGCCCACCGTGGCGGGGTTGCAGTCGGAATCCTGGCCGCAGCGGGTGGCAATCTCCATGGATTTGCCAAAATCGCCCTCACCATAGAGCAATCCCATCGCAACATATGCGGAGTTGATCTTGGCATCGATGTCGAAGCTCAGGAACACCCCCTTGGGGCAGCCGGTATCCGATCCCCATTTCTTAAGGATCTCGAACCAGCAGGCCTTCCAGTCGCGCGGATACTTCTTGTGGAGCTTGCGCACGTCGTCGATGCACTGGTAGAAGGTGCTTTCGGCAGGGATGCCTTCAAGGGCCATGTCCACCACTTTGGCGGGGTCGTTCTCGATAAAGGCCGCGGAATACAGGCCGGAGACGAACGCTCCGCCGTAGAATCCGTCGCCGCTATTCATTATGTGGCCGACTTTCTGAGCAATCTCAAGGGCTTCCTGAACCATTCCAGGGGCCATCAGGCCGATGAAGTCGGCTTCGATCTGGAAGTCCAGGTCGTCGGCGTGGGGGTTGTTGAGCCAGTTGCCGGACTCGGGAGGCATTATGCCCCGGCGCACGTTGTAGCGGCCGGCCTGGTTGGCGTGCGCGAGATGGTAGGGGGCGTATGCAAAGCGTATTGCCAAATCCTCCGTGCTGCAGTCCAGGCCGAGCTGCTCGAAGGCCTCGGCGAAGGTAAGGTCGTTGTAAACGTCGTCGAAGAGCCCGGGTTTTCGGTCCCACCAGTGCTTGACGTAGCCTTCTCCCCAGGAAATGGGCTGATTGTCGGGGATGAGGGTACCCTGGTGCTTGAACTCCGTGGGGGCGCCGTACACTACGCCTATGGTCTGCCCGGCCCATCCTCCCATAATCTTGTCCAGGAGGGTGTCGGTGCTCATCGTCACCTCTTTCTGCGAAGAAGAGCAGGCGGCGAGCAGCAGCAGAGCGGGAATCAATCTACTTAGCTTCATATACTTCGAGTTCGGTTATGGAGATGAAGGAGGATACGGCCTTTGTATATTTGTGCCAGTGGATCAGCACGGCATCGTCGCCGATCACGCGCACGGCAGTGGTCGTGACTTTGGGGAAGGTGAATACGAACTCCCCGTTGTGCGGCTGGAAGAAGACCTCGTCGCAGTAGGGCCAGTCCGGGGTGACCTTGGCATCCAGGGCTACCCAGTTGCCGTTTTCATCCAGGTATTCGGGGTGCAGGTTGCTGTACCATCCGCCGAATTCCTCAAGCGGCCCGTAGTGGAAGGAGATCATATCCGTGGTGATGGGCTTGTCCCAGCGATAGCCGAAGTAGTCCTGCTTGGGGGCGTTGGATTTGCTGCCCAGCGAGTAGAATGCCGCTCCGGGGCCGCCGGTGACTCCGTCGTTGATGACGTCCACGGTGTATGCCCGGTAGCTGACGGGGATGGTGAGCCAGCAGGAATCCAGCGTCGCGCGGTCGGTCTTGCGGGTGAGTGCGAGGATTTCAGCTGCGTCGGGTGCGAGGTTCCGTCCGCTCTTCTCGGGCAGGGTGAAAGTGGCCGCCGCCTCTGCTTTGGCCTTGAAACGGGCCTTGGTGTTGATGGTATAGATCTTTTCCCCGTTTTCTTCACGCACCTTTCCGCCGCGTGCGAGGATGTTCTTTTCTGCCAGCACCACCGTGCGCTCGATTATATCTTCGATGGATGCATCAGGCATGTCGTAGCGGGTGACGTTGATATAGCGGTCGTTGAAAGGCTTGGTCCAGTGCGGGAATTCGGAGGGCATGGCGCGGTCCAGCGGAACCCCGCCGACGCCGTTGATGACTCCGAGCAGGCCGCACATAGTGGCGGTCTGGTTGTCGCAGTCGAATCCCATCGCGCAGCCGATTAGGAGGGTCTTGTCGATATCTCCCCCGCCATAGAGCAGGGAGAGGATGCCCATCGCGCCGTTGAGGTCGGCGTTCCAGATGCTGCGGGTGATGTCGGGCTCTTCGAAATATAGCTTGTCCGCCATCGCCTTGCGGGCGGGTTTCCAGTCGTCGGGGTTCTTCTTCCAGAGATCCAGGCACTCGTCGATTATGGCGCGGAAGCGGTCCCCTTTGGGAAGATAGGCTTTGGCGTGCTTCACGAGAGTGGGGATATCCTTCTCGAAGAAGGCCTCGGAATACATCGCGCCGTAAACCACGGTGGGGGAGACTGCCCAGTCGTCGGAGGTGATGCGGGCCGCCCAGTCGGAGATGCCGGCTGCGTATGCTGGCATTCCGGGAGCGGTGTAGGCCCAAATCTCATTGATCAGCTGGGGGTCGATCTGGAACCAGTGGGGGTTGTATTCCTTCTTGCCGGTGAGCGGTGGGGTGAAGCCGTAGTGCATCAGGCCAAGGGCGGCCCGGTTCGCGAGCCACACCCTGTCCCTGATATGATACATCCACCCCTCTTTCACTTGCGCGTAAGAGGGGTCGATGCCATACCTCTCCATCATCATCAAATAGAGGTATTCTACGTCTGTGTCGTCATCCGAAAAAGCACCGTCCACGGCCGTCATCTTGCGTATGGCCTTGTTGAACACGAAGGGGCCTTCGCCGGGTTCTTCCACGAACTTGTTCTCATATTCGAGCCCGTAGATATTGCCCACCATCTGGCCGAGCCAGGCGCCTGCGATCTTGTTCTTGAGTTCGGTGCGGGTAATCTCTTTCTGCTGGCAGCAGGATGCTGCAAGCAGTGCGATAGCCAATATATAAAGGATTCTTTTCATTACTTTGTGAGGTTGGGGTTAGCTGCAAGAGCACTCTTGGGAATGGACAGGTTGTAGTCTTTTTCTTCCTTTGCCGGCTTGTTCCACCAGGCGCCAAGATATTTGCCGAAACGGATCATGTCCTGCCGGTGCCAGCCTTCGACTGCAAGCTCGTGGGAGCGCTCCTGGTAGATGTTGTCGAGGGTGAGCGTGCCTGCGGTGAAGGGAGTCAGTCCGGCGCGGGTGCGGATCTTCGCAAGGTCGGCGTTGCCGGCGGCTTCGGCGCCCTTGTTCTGGCGCACCATCGCCTCGGCGTACATCAGCACCACGTCGGCGTAGCGCATGATGTAGAACTCGTTCTCCATGCCCACCTGGCCTCCGGTGAGGGTGCCGTCGCTCTGATACTCCCACTTGCCTATGCGGGCGCCCTGGAGGTCGGTGCGGTGCGTGGTGTAGGCCTCCTCGGGCATATCAGGATCGATCACATAGGGCACGGTGACCGTCTTTTCGGGATCGGAAGGATCCTGGATATCGATAGTGAGGTCGTTGCCGGAGAGGTCTTTCATCTGGCCGAACATCCAGGTCCATGCCTTACGCTTGTCGCCGGTCTCGTAGCTTGCCATGAAATCCGGCTGGGCCACTATGCCGTCCCATGCGTTCGCGGGGATGCCCAGAGGAGCACAGAGGGCCACGGGAAGGGTGGACATGTGGATCAGGAAAGCGTAGTGGTCGGATACGGTGTAGACGGTGCTATAGGGGATGGCCAGGATGCCTTCCTCGCAGAACTCGTTCTTCACCTTGAACATATCCTTGTAGTTGTCCACTATCTTGTACCAGCTTCCGCCGTTGTTGTTTGTCATGATGTCCTTGCAGGATGCTGCGGCCTCGGCCCATTTGGGCGTGCCGATCAGGAACTCTGCGTTGAGGTAGAGTTTCGCGAGGATGAAGTTGGCGACTCCTCTGGTCACGCGGCCATAGTATTCGGTCGTGGGCTCCACGGCGAGGTTGTCGATATTCTCCTTTATCTCGGTCTCTACGAAGTCGAAGATGAAGGCGCGGTCCTTCTTCTCGGGATAGCCTTCCATCTTCTTGGTGACTGCAAAGGGGATGTTCTTCCAGTAGCATATGGCCATGAAGTAGTAGAAGGCCCTCAGCACTTTCACTTCAGATTCCACCCTCTTCTTGCCGTCGAACTCCTTCTCCACTCCGGCGAAGGTGTCCAGCACATCGTTGCAGGCTGTGATGCCGTTGAAGCAGAATTCCCAGGCGCATTCGAGCAGGCGGTTGCTGTTGGGAATCTCGTGGAACTGCACTTCACGGTAGCGTCCGCCGTCATCCCATCCGCCGTTGGGGTTGATGGGGGTGCAGGCCTCGTCGGTAATCAGCATGTCGAAGGTCCAGTAACTCTTCTCGGTGCCCCAGTGCTGCAGCGATGTGTAGGCACGGGCGGAATACTTCGCGAACTGCTCTTCGGAAGTGAAGAAGTTCTCCTTGGCAATCTTGGAATAGATTTCCTCGTCCAGATTGGTGCAGGCTGCCGCGGCGGCCAGGCACATTACCATATAAAATATCTTTTTCATATCCGTTGCAGATTAGAAGGTTAACGAAGCTCCGAGGGTGAAGGTGCTGGTGCGGGGATAGTAGCTCATGCTCTCCTTGCCGGGAGTCAGGCCGCTGAGGCTGACCTCGGGGTCCACACCCTTGTAGCCGGTGATGCAGAGGAGGTTCTGCCCGGAGACGAACACTTTCGCAGCATGCACGAACTTGTTCTTCAGAGGCAGGTCGTAGGTGACCGAGATATTGTCCAGTTTGAGGTAGCTGGCGTTCTCGATGTACTTTGACGAGTAGCGGATAGGGCCGCGGAAGTCGGTGTTGTCCAGCCAGGAACTCATTATGTTCTTCAGTCCTATGCTGCCAAGGTTCTCGTACTGGGCCCTGTAGCCGTTGAACACGAGGCCGCCGATGGCACCGCGCAGGGTGGCGCTCAGCGTCCAGTTCTTATACTTGAGAGTATTGCTCCATCCGAGGGTGACGTCCGGATAGGCGGAACCTATCCTCTGCCACTTGGCCTCCTGGGTCTTGCCCTGGAATTCGTCGATGAAATGGTCGTTGCCGTCATCCCCGACGCCTGTCCAGACAGGAGCATAGAAGGAACCGAGGCTCTTTCCTTCGATGAGGCGCTGCAGATATGCACCCACAGGGGTTGCCACCCAGCCGATGTTGTAGTCGGCGTTCTTGAATTCCTCGTTGGTGAAGGAGATGAGTTTGTTCTCGTTATGTGCGGCCACCAGGCTGGTGTTCCACATAAAGTCTTTCGTCTTGACCGGAATGGCGTAGATGGAAAGCTCTATGCCGGAATTGCTGATGGAACCCACGTTGGTGAAGAGGGTCTTATAGTCGTACGGAGGCACGGGAACATTGTAGTCGTAGAGAAGGTCGGTGGTCAGGCGGTAATAGTAGTCGATCGTTCCGCCTATGCGCCCGTCCTTGATGGAGAAGTCCAGGCCGACGTTGAATTCGCTCTTGCGCTCCCATGCGAGGTCGGGGTTGGAGTTGGATGCCGGGGCATAGGACTTGACCCATCTGCCGTCATAGAAGAAGTTGGTGCCGGAACTCATCAGCATTAGGGACTTGTAGTTGCCGAAGTCCTGGTTGCCGGTCACACCGTAGCCGGCACGGAGCTTGAGCTCGCTCAGCCAGTCGATGTTCTGCATCCAGGGTTCCTTGCTGATGCGCCAGCCGGCGCTGATGGCGGGGAACCATCCCCACTTGTGGTCTTTGCCGAAGCGGCTGGAACCGTCGCGGCGGAGCGATACCGATGCGAGGTATTTCTCGTTCCAGTTGTAGATCACGCGGCCGAAGAAGGCTATGTAGCGGCTGGATGAGCGGCTGGTATACATCTCTGCCATTCCTTCCTGCAGAGCCTTGCCGGCGCTCATGTTGTTCCACTTGTAGAAGTCGGTGTCGAAGCCGTAGTTCATCATCTCGGTCTCCCAGTTCATCTGCTGCTGCCAGGTGTAGCCTGCGATGGCCTGCACGGAATGCTGCCCGAATATCTTGGAATACTGCAACGTGCTCTCCCACTGGAAGTTGGTGTACTGGTCGGCGTTGGACTTTGCTATGCCCTTCTTGCCGGTGTTGCCGGGATAGTAGGAGGTCTTGTAGTCCTGGCTGAAGTATTTCTCGTCGGACCAGTTGAAGAAATTGTCCCACTTCAGGCCGTCGATGGGAAGGATGTTGAGGGTGGCCCTGGCGTTTGCGCTCAGGTAGCCGGTCTCCTTGTTGGCGTAGTGCTCCTTGATGAGGGCCACGGGGTTGGTGTAGTCCACCTCAGGCACGGTAAAGTATCCGCCGTATTCCTTTGCAGTGGGGTCGTAGATGGGTTCTGTGGGGTTGTGGATGAAGGCCTGGTAGAAGGCGCTGTAGTTTGCCGGGGAAGACTGGCGGCGGGTGTAGCTGAGGTTATAGTCCAGATCCAGCCAGCCCTGGAGTGCAGTCTGGCGGATGTTGGTCTTGAACAGCCACTTGCTGGCCTCGTTGCCTATCTGCAGGCCCTGGTTCTTCTCTACGTTCAGCACTGTGCGGTGCGAGAACTGCTCTGTGCCGCCTGCCACGGCGAGGTTATGCTTGTGGCTGAACGGGGTGCGGGTGATGGCGTCGAACCAGTCGGTGTCGTCTCCATAAAGGTTGATGGTCTTGGCGGGAGCATAGTTCTTGATGGTGTACTCAAACTCCTTGGCGGTCATCGGCCTGGCGCGTGCGGCCACGGTCTGCACGGACACCTGGCCGTCGTACTGCACGGAGGTATTGCCGCTGCGGGCGCGCTTGGTGGTGATGATGACCACGCCGTTGGTGCCGCGGGTGCCGTAGATGGCGGCTGCGGAGCCGTCCTTGAGCACGTCCACCGATTCCACCTCCTGGAAGTTGATGCTGCGGATGTCGGCGTCAATCACACCGTCGATGATGATGAGCGGTCCCTGGCCTGCGGCGAGGGTGTTGGTGCCACGGAGCAGGAACTGGAAGGATGCCTCCGGGTCGCCGCCGTCCGGGTTGACAACGGAAAGGCCTGCCACCTTGCCCTGGAGCATGCCGCCTGCATTGGTGTATGCACCCACGTCCAGATCTTCTGCCTTGAGGCTGGAGACGGAACCGGTTATCTCTTTCTTGGTGGTTTTGCCGTAGCCGATGACCACGGTCTCATCCAGCATCATGGATGCCGCTGCGGGGAGCACTGCATCCAGCACGTTCGATGCGCCAACCGTGAGGGTGAGGTCGTCGTAGCCGAAGAATGCGAAGGTGAGGGTGTTGCCGCTGGCTGCCGCGATGGTGTAGCGGCCGTTGTTGTCGGCAATCGCCCAGGCGCCGCTGGCATTGTTGAGCACCGTCGCTCCGGCGAGCACTTCGCCGTCGTTGCCGGTGATGCGGCCGCTGATATCTTTTGTCTGAGCCAGCGCAGTGGATGCTGCGGTCAGCAGCAGGCAGAGTGCGGCAAAGAACTTGATCAGTTTTTTCATATGCTTGGGTTTATTTTATTTCGCTTCTGGTAGGGATGGAATTCTGCGCACCGGGCCTTGTGACCGTGATTGCAGATGCCATGGTGGCGAATTTGGCCGCTTCGGTGAGGCTGAGGCCCTCGGAGAGGCCGACGCAGAGGGCACCGCAGAAGGTATCGCCTGCAGCAGTGGCATCCACCGCCTTTACCTTGAGGGAAGGGATCATCTCGGACCTGCCGCCTTTGAATACCAGCGAGCCCTTGCTGCCGAGGGTGACCACGAAATCCTGCACGCCGTAGCCGCGGAGCACGTCCACCGCCTTGGCGAGGGAAAGTTCGTCGGTAACCTCGCATCCGCTCATAAGCGATGCTTCGCTGCGGTTGGGGGTCATCAGGGAGATGTACTGGAAGAGTTCCTTGGGGAGTTCGCATGCCGGGGCTGGGTTCAGAATCACATATACACCCGCTTCGTGAGCTATCTTTGCTGCGCGGAGAACCGCCGGCACCGGAATCTCGAGCTGGAGGATGAGGAAGCCCGCGCTGCGGATTACGTCCGCTATGCCGTCGATATCTTCCGGAGTGATGTCGCCGTTGGCGCCGGAGGCCACCGAGATGCAGTTCTCGCCGCTCTCGTCGACCAGGATAAGGGCCGTGCCGGAGGCTTTCTCCGAACGCATCACATGCGAGATGTCGATGCCTTCTTTCTCATAGCCTGCAAGGGCATTGTCGCCGAAGATGTCGCGGCCGACCTTGCAGATGAACTCCACGTCACCGCCGAGGCGCTTGGCCGCCACAGCCTGGTTGGCGCCCTTTCCGCCGGGGCCCATGTAGAAGGTTCCACCTGTAACTGTTTCGCCGGGAACGGGGAGCCGGTCTCCCTTGATTGTCATGTCGGTATTGCTGCTGCCGATGACCAGAATCTTGTTGTTCATGTTATCTAGTTTTTTGATTATTATCTTGGTGCGAGGCGAATATATCAATTTGCCCGGCAAAACGCTGCCGGGCTTTATTGAAAATAAAGATAGTGGTTCTTTAGTTTTGCGCAAAATTTGCGCTAACCGGGCTTATCCGCGGGGTTTGGCCACCGAACTGCCTGCAACGATTGCCGGCATCAGGCGGATCTGCGAGTCGCTGGCGGCGGCCTCCGGATGCATCAGTTTGTCGCAGAGTATCTTTACGGCGAGCTTGGCCATATTCTCTACCGGCTGCCCCACGCGGACTATGGGCGGCGTGAGGTAATCCATATACATATTGTCGTCGAACGATACCAGCGACACATCCTCAGGCACGCTGAGCGGGGATTCCCTGAGGGCGCGCAGGGCTCCCAGCAGGATCGTGTTGCTGAGTGCGAAAATTGCAGTCGGGGGCTTGCTCCCGTTCATCAGGACCTTTGTCTCCAGGTATCCGTTCTGCACCGAGAACTCGTCGCCCACCACCCTGGCGCTATGGGTGAGACCGGCCTCTTCCATCGCTTTCATGAAGCCGTTCACCCGCTCCTTGTTAGGCATGGAATCCAGTTCTCCCTGGATGCAGGCTATCCTTTCGTGCCCGGCTGTAATTAGTACCTTGGTGCCGTCATATCCGCCCTTGAAGTTGTTTGTAGTCACGTAGGGGAGGGTTGAGGCCTCGTAGTAGCGGTCGATCAGCACCACCGGGATTTCCCGGTTTATCTGCTCGAGGGTTTGGGGTTTGTCGCCGCAGGGCACTGCGATGATGCCTTCCACCCGCCGCAGCAGCAGGTCCCGAGCCGCCTCGTCCAGACGGTTTTCGTCCTCCATAGTGTCGACCAGGATGGCGGTGTATCCGTTCTTGTAGAGTTCCGGCACAATGGAGCCGGCCATGTCGGCGAAGTAGGGGTTGGCG
The DNA here is from genome assembly GCA_946406095.1 of uncultured Bacteroidales bacterium. Classification (GTDB taxonomy): domain Bacteria; phylum Bacteroidota; class Bacteroidia; order Bacteroidales; family UBA932; genus Cryptobacteroides. The sequence continues at coordinate 13,664 of CAMJJO010000031.1, forward strand.
ATGGATGGCAGTAGCAGCCCTATCATACCGGATCCGCCCCGCCGCAGGCTCTGCGCCGTGAACGGCGGGATGTATCCAGATGCCGTCACCTCCGCCATCACCCGCTCGGCCGTCTGCTTGCCGATCCGGTATTTTTTTGCCTGCCCGTTGATTACCCGGGACACCGTCGTGATCGAGCATCCGCACCTTGCGGCAATATCCTGCAATGTTGTTTGCTTCATATTTGCAAAGATAATACAATTTGCGCAAAGTTTGTGCAAATTTTGTTGCCGTACCTGGTACGGAAACGGCCCTCAGCGCCCCAGGTCCCCCTCCC
>CAMJJO010000032.1 GCA_946406095.1 uncultured Bacteroidales bacterium
TTCCGTTGTGAACGGCGATAGTATGGCCGATGAAGTCCGGGGAGATCATGCTGGCACGTGACCAGGTCTTGACCACCTCTTTCTTTTTGCTGCCGTCATTCATTGCGACAATCCTCTTTTCGAGGGCTTCCTGAATGTACGGACCTTTCTTTAATGAACGACTCATATTCTCTAAGTTTTACCTGTTACTTCTTTCTTCTTTCAATGATGAACTTGTTGGACACAGCCTTCGGATTGCGTGTCTTGTAGCCCTTTGCAGGCAGACCCTTACGGGAACGAGGATGTCCACCGGAAGCGCGGCCTTCACCACCACCCATCGGGTGATCATGAGGGTTCATGACAACACCACGGTTGTGAGGGCGCTTGCCGAGCCAGCGGCGGCGACCTGCTTTACCGTGACTCTCCAGGTTGTGATCGGTATTGGAGACGGTTCCGACCGTTGCACGGCAGGAAACGAGCACCATACGGGTCTCACCCGAAGGAAGACGAAGAACTGCGTGGTTGCCTTCGCGGGCAGCGAGCTGTGCGGATGCACCGGCGGAGCGGGCCATGGCCGCGCCCTGACCGGGACGGAGCTCGATGTTGTGCACGAGGGTACCTACAGGGATCTCGGAGAGAGGCAGGCAGTTACCGACCTCGGGGGCGACTCCGCTGCCCGATGCGATAACCTGACCAACCTTGATGCCGTCCGGAGCGATGATGTACTTCTTGACGCCGTCTTCGTACTCGACGAGAGCGATGCGTGCGCTGCGGTTAGGATCGTATTCGATCGTCTTCACAGTTGCGGTGCATTCGTCCTTGGTACGGAAGAAGTCGATGATGCGGTACATTCTCTTGTGACCGCCACCGATGTAGCGAACAGTCATCTGGCCCGTATTGTTACGGCCGCCAGTGCTCTTAAGGGGTTCCAGAAGGGCCTTGTGGGGCTTGCTGGTAGTGATCTCAGTAAAACTGCTGATGACCTTGTTCCTCTGACCGGGAGTTACCGGTTTGAATTTTCTAACTGCCATTTTCTGTCCCTCCTATTAGATGTTTGCGTAGAAGTCAATCTTATCTTCACCAGCAAGAGTGACATAAGCCTTCTTGAAGTGATTCATGCGACCGCGAAGGAGACCAGCCTTGGTGTAGCGGCTCTTGCGCTTGCCGTGATAATTGACGGTGTTGACATCGGCAACGGATACGCCATAGAGCTTCTCCACTGCGTCTTTGATCTGAAGCTTGTTCGCTTTGCGGTCCACCACAAAGCCGTAACGGTTCAATTTTTCGCCCTGAGCCGTCAGCTTCTCTGTTACTATTGGCTTAATGATGATTCCCATCGCTCAAATTATTTTTTCCTTTCTGCGAGGATGTCCTGCACGCCGTCGACCATCACGAGGGTGTTGGCCTTCACGATAGCGTAGGTGTTGATTTCGTCAACAGTGATGACATCTGCGTAAGGAAGGTTACGGGATGAAAGAAATATGTTTTCGGAGTTCGCGGGAAGCACGAAGAGCACGTTGCGGTCACCAGCCTTGATGTTGGTGAGGATCTGTGCGAATTCCTTCGTCTTCGGAGCGTCCATCGCAAAGGGCTCGACCATCACGATTGCCTTATCCTGAGCCTTGTAGCTGAGGGCGGAGCAACGTGCGAGGGATTTGACCTTCTTGTTGAGCTTGTTGTGATAGAAACGGGGCACGGGGCCGAATACGCGGCCGCCGCCTACGAAGATGTTGGCTTTCAAGCTTCCGTGACGAGCACCGCCGCCGCCTTTCTGGCGACCAAGCTTCTTGGTGCTGTGGGCAATCTCGCTGCGGTCCTTGGTCTTGGCGTTGCCATGACGCTGGTTTGCGAGATACTGTATTACGTCGAGATAGATGGCGTGATCATTAGGCTCGATGCCGAAGATATCCTCAGCGAGGTCTACCTTCTTTCCGGACTCTGTTCCGTCGATTTTGTAAACAGGAAGTTTCATAATTACGCCTCCACGATTAAGTAAGAACCCTTGGCTCCGGGAACGGAACCCTTGACTACGAGAAGATTGTTCTCAGGGATGACCTTGAGGACCTGAAGGTTGAACACCTTGACGCGATCCTGTCCCATGTGGCCGGCCATACGCATTCCGGGGAATACGCGTGAAGGCCAAGAGGATGCACCCATTGAACCGGGGTGACGAAGACGGTTGTGCTGACCATGAGTCTTGCCGCCGACACCTTGGAAGTGATGACGGTGCACAACGCCCTGGAAACCCTTACCTTTGGAAGTACCGACTACGTCCACGAATGCGACGTCCTCTTTGATGACGTCTGCCAAAGTGACCGTGTCGCCAAGCTTGAGTTCGCCCTCGAAGTCCGCCTCAAATTCGACGAGCTTGCGCATAGGAGCGACCCCTGCCTTTGCAAAATGACCCTGAAGGGCCTTACTGGCGTGCTTTTCTGTTGTTTCGTCATAGGCAAGCTGCACTGCTTCGTAACCATCGGTTTCGATAGTGCGGATTTGCGTGACAACGCACGGACCAGCCTCGATGACGGTGCATGGAAGGTTCTTTCCATCAGCACCGAAAACGGAAGTCATTCCGATTTTCTTTCCAATTAATCCAGGCATTGGTTTGGTTAATTAACTGTTTATTAATACTTTAACAAAGTAACCCCTTTTTTGGGGGCTGCAAATATACGATTTATTTTGCAAATAACAAAGAGTTCAAAGTTTTTGCTATCTTTGTGCAATATGATGATTTTGGACATTCTCGGGTTCTTACACCTGGGTTTTGCAGATATAATAGACATAATCGTAGTGGCGCTGATCCTCTTCGTGGCCTTCCGCTGGCTGAGGGGTTCGAGCGCCGTCAACATCTTCATAGCCATCCTGATGCTCTTCGTTATCCGCATCGTCGCGGTGGCGATGAACATGAAGCTGCTCTCCGCCCTGCTGGACACCATCATCGACGTGGGCGCCATCGCCCTGATAGTCATCTTCCAGCCGGAGATACGCCAGTTCCTGAACAGGATGGGGCGCTCCACCGGCATCTCGGGAGAGAGGCGCAACCTCATCGACCGCCTGCTCGGCCGGGATCCCAAGGCCCTGGACGACGAGGCCGCCAAGGAGCTCGCCCGCGCCTGCTTCGAGATGGCGGAGCAGAAGACCGGCGCGCTCATCGTCCTCCAGCACCGCAACAACCTGCAGGACGTCGTGGACTCCGGGGACCGCATCGACTCCGACATCCGCAGCAGCCTGATAGAGAACATCTTTTTCAAGAACTCCCCGCTTCACGACGGGGCGATGATAATAGGCGGCAACCGCATTATCGCAGCCCGCTGCACCCTCCCCAACACCGACCGCACCGACATCCCCGCCAAATACGGGATGCGGCATAAATCGGCAATAGGCATCAGCGAACGCAGCGACGCAGACGTGATAGTGGTGAGCGAGCAGCGCGGCACCGTCTCCTTCGTGAGGGACGGCAGAATCACCCAGGTGGACAGCCGCAACCAGCTGAAACTGATGCTGGATCCTCCCCAGAAAGAAAACTAGGCCGTGGAAGAGAGCATTCAGAAACTGGAACTCAAGATCGGATTCGACCGCATCCGCACGATGATCGCCGACCGCTGCAGCACCGACTACGCCAGCAGCAAGGTGATGGAAGAGGAATTCAGCCGCTCCGCAGATATCATCCGCCGCAGGCTGGTCCTGACCGACGAGATGCGGCTGGTGCTGATGTTCGAGGATTCCTTTCCCACCACCGGTTACATCGATGCCATCCAGTTCCTGGAGCCTCTGGAAAAGGACGGTTCGCGCATCGACGTGCTCAGCCTGGGCAAACTAAAGACGGTGCTGGACACCACCCGGCGCATAGTGCACTTCTTCTCCGGCATCAAAGACGGGATATATCCGAACCTGAAGGGGCTCGCGCACAGCATCAACGTTTTCCCGGAAGTGCAGCGGCGCATCGAGCAGATACTGGACAAATACGGGGATATCAAGGACTCCGCGTCCGATGCCCTGTTCGACATACGCAAGACCCTCCGGAGCAAGGAGGGGGCCGTTTCCAAGAAAGCGGCGGCGATTCTCGCGCAGGCGCAGGCGGCCGGGCTGGCCGATGCCGACGCCGGGGTCACGGTGCGCGAAGGGAAGTACCTCATCCCCGTTGCAAGTTCCGCCAAGCGCAAGCTGAGCGGCTTCGTCTACGGGGAATCCGCCACGGGCAAGACATCCTACATCGAGCCGGCCGAACTGATAGAACTCGAGAACGAACTTGCGGAGCTGCGCTTTGCAGAGACCCGGGAGATAGAGCGTATCCTGCTGGAATTCACCGACTTCGTCCGCCCTTACCTGCCGGACCTGCTCGCCAGCGCCGCCTTCATCGGAGAAATTGATTTCCTGATGGCGAAGGCCCGCACCGCACTGGACCTTCGCGCCGGGATGCCGGTGATCTCGGAGGACGGGACCCTCAGCCTGCGCAAGGCACGCCACCCGCTTCTGGAAAAGGCCCTGGCAAAGGAAGGCCGCACCATCGTCCCCCAGTCCGTCACCCTCAATCCCGAGAAGCACATCCTGCTAATCTCCGGGCCCAACGCCGGCGGCAAATCGGTCTGCCTCAAGACTGTGGGGCTTCTCCAGTACATGTTCCAGTGGGGGATGCTGATTCCTACCTCCGAAAGCTCGGAACTACCTGTGTTCGAGCGGATTGCAGTCAGCATCGGGGATGACCAGTCTCTTGAGAACGACCTCAGCACCTACTCCTCCTTCCTCGCAGACATGCGGGAGATGCTCTCATACGCGGACGCGCGCACGCTGATATTAATAGATGAGTTCGGCTCGGGCACGGAACCTGCCGCGGGCGGAGCCATCGCCGAATCCATACTCGCCGAACTGGACAAGCGCGGGGCGTACGGGGTCATCACCACCCACTATACCAATCTCAAACTATACGCTTCCGGCGAAGGGACCGGGGTGGTGAACGGGGCGATGCTTTTCGACGCCGCCCGCATCGAGCCTCTCTTCCAGCTGGAAATGGGACTGCCGGGCAATTCGTTCGCATTCGAACTGGCCCGCAAGATGGGGCTGCCGGAAACCATAGTGCACGACGCCGAAACCCGCGCCGGCGAGGAATATGTGGGCATAGAACGCAATCTGCGCAAGATAGTCCGCAGGCGCAAGGCCCTGGACGAAAAACTGCAGAAGGTAAAGAATACCGACAAGACCCTGGAGGGCCTGACCGCGAAATATCAGAAGGAACTGGAAGACATCCGGGACCAGAAAAAGCAGATCCTGGAGAGTGCCAGGCAGGAGGCCCAGGACATAGTGAAGGGTGCTGGCAGGCAGGTGGAGCGCACCATCCGGGAAATCAAGGAAAGCCAGGCGGACAAGGAACGCACCAAGGCCGCACGGCTCGAGCTCCAAGGTTTCCTGGGCGCTCTGGAGCAGAAAAAGACAAAGGATGAATACCTGGACCGCAAGCTCGAGCAACTGCAGAAGAAGCAGAGCAAGCGCGCTCCGGCAGCAGACGCCCCGGCGCAGGCGGTGCAGAAACAGGGCCCGCTGAAGGTCGGGGAGAAGGTGAAGGTGAAGAGCTCCGGGATGGTGGGAGAAGTGTCCCGCGTGTCCTCCAAGGCGGTGACCGTGATAATCGGCAGCATCAGCAGCACCATGGCTCCGGATGCCCTGGAGAGGATATCTTCCAACGAATTCCGGGAGATTTCCCGCAAGGTTTTCAGCAAGCCTCTGCAGAGGGTGGATGCCGGCATCACCACCCGCAAGCTCAACTTCAAGACCGAGATAGACCTGCGCGGAGCACGGCTGCAGGAGGCGCTGGAGGCGGTGATGCACTATTGCGACGATGCCCAGATGCTGGGGGTTCGGAACGTCCGCATCATCCACGGCAAAGGCACCGGAGTGCTCCGGGAAGAGATTCAGAAATACCTGCGCACCGTGCCCGGAGTGGCCTCGGTGGCAGACGAAGACATACGCCACGGCGGCACTGGCGTAACCCTGGTGGAGTTCGAGTGATGGATGCTGTTGGGAAACGAGGGGAAGATGCCGCATGCCTCTGGCTGACCGCCAGGGGGCACACCGTGCTGGAACGCAACTGGAGAGGCGGGCACTGCGAGATCGACATCATCACGGCGGATGCGGCAGGGCTGCATTTCGTGGAGGTGAAGAGCAGGACCGCACCGACGGCCGCCGACCCGCTGGTGAACGTGACTGCCGCAAAGCAGAAGCACCTGGTGCAGGCGGCGCTGAAATACCTGCATTCGGGAAACAGGAGATATGCGGATGCGGAGGTTATGTTTGACATTGTAACTGTTGTTTTTTACGGGGATACTCCCAAGATAGAGTACTACCCACAAGCTTTTATACCGATTTATGACTGACCACAGATATTGCGTTATCCTCGCCGGCGGCATAGGCACCCGGTTCTGGCCCCTCAGCAGAGAGTACCGCCCGAAACAGTTCCTGCGCGTATGGAACCAGGAAAAGAGTTTCATACGCTACACTTTCGAACGTATGGCCCGAAGCGTCAGCGTCGACCATATCCTGGTGGCTACCCTCACCGATTACAAGGAACTCGTGCAGGAGCATCTGCCCGAACTCCCGGAAGAGAACATCATCCTCGAGCCCTACGGCAGGAACACCGCCCCCACCATCGCCTACACCGCACGCGTACTTCTGGAGAAAGATCCCGAGGCGGTGATGGTCGCAGTCCCTTCCGACCACGACATCTGCGACAACGCCATGTTCGACAAGAACATAGTCCGCGCCCTGGAATACGCGTCGGAGAACGACATCCTGCTCACCCTCGGCATTGTCCCCTCCCGTCCGGATACGAACTTCGGATATGTGCAGGTGGCAGGCGGCAGCGCAGCATATTCCCTCGGAGACCCTGTCAAGGCCAAGACCTTCACGGAGAAACCGGACGCCGAGCTCGCCAAGGTGTTCTTCGACAGCGGGGAATTCCTCTGGAACAGCGGTATCTTCTTCTGGAAGGCCTCCGTCGTGCTGGCCGAGATGCGCAAATGCTGCCCGGACCTCATTCGCATCTGGGACGACTGGGGCAGGATAGATCGCGACATCCTCGTGGAAAGGGCCTATTCGGAGAGCATGAGAATCTCCATCGACTACGCCCTGATGGAGAAATCGGACAACGTGTGGGTGCTGCCTGCAAAGTTCATCTGGAGCGACATCGGCAGCTGGAGCACGCTATACGAGGCCTCGGCGGATCCGGCCAATCACGGGAACGCCATCTCGCTCGAGGGCAAGAGCATCATCAAGGACGTGTCCAACTCCATCCTTGCAAGCACTGCCGGCGGCAAGCTTACCGTCGTGAGCAACCTGGACTCATACATGGTCATCGATACGGACAAGGTGCTTCTCGTATGCCCGCGCGACGACCGCCGCATGCAGGAAATACTCTCGGAACTGGCTCTCCCGGAATACAGTGAATTCAAATAAAATGATAGACTACAATCTGTTCGAAGACATACTCGGATTCGACTCCACGTCGGGCAGGGAAAGGCCGCTGGCCGAGTTCCTGGCCAAACGCCTTAAAGCCCCGAAGGTGGAAACATTCGAAGTGGGGGATGGCACCCTGAACCTGCTGTTGAGTTGGGGCAAGCCGCGAGTGGTGTTCTGCACCCATATGGACACGGTGCCGCCTTACATTGCGCCCACCGTGGGGGAATCCGTAGTCCGCGGGCGCGGTGCGTGCGATGCCAAAGGGCAGATAATCGCCTTATATACAGCCTGCTGCGAGCTGGCGGCCGCCGGGCGCGAGGGCTTCGGGCTGCTTCTTTTGAGCGGCGAGGAAACCGGCTCCTGGGGCGCTAAAGCCTTTGCCAAACTCCCCTTCAAGGCCGACCTGCTGGTGATCGGAGAACCGACCGAGAACAAGATGATATCTGCCTCCAAAGGCACCAAGGCCTACGAACTGGTGTTCAAGGGCGAGGCTTTCCATTCGGGCTATCCGCAGTTCGGCAGTAGTGCGGTAGAGAAGTTCGTAGATTTTGTGAATGCGCTGCGGACCAAGCACTTCCCCTTCGACGACGTGCTTGGGGACACTACATACAATATAGGTAAGCTGGTGAGTGACAATCCCCAGAACATACTGAGCCCGGAGCTGCAGTGCCGCCTGTATTTCCGCACCACCTTCGCTTCGGACGGCCCGGTTCACGAGTGGATGATGACGGAGGTTTTGAAAGTGGCCGGCGTGCGTTTCATCGGAGGCGACGTCCCCGCATCATACCTGACATTCGATGGCTTCCCCGCCGGGCCGGCATCGTTCGGAACGGACGCCCCGCATCTTCTCAACTTCCGCCGCAAGATTATCTGCGGCCCCGGCAGCATCCGCCACGCGCACCGCGACGACGAACGCGTGCTGACCGCCGACCTGGAAACCGCCGTCCGCAATTACGTGGAGTTCTTCCGTCTCGCCTGTTGCGGTTAATCCCTTGACTCCCAAGCACTTACTTTGAGGCCTCTGGTACATTTGCACCAGAGGCTTTTCAGGATTTGGCTGATTATCAGCAAATTAGAGGAAACGAAGCAGGAGCTGCGCAATCTGCACGGCGTTGGTGGCAGCGCCCTTGCGGATATTGTCGCTGACGCACCAGAAGTTGAAAGTGTTCGGCTGGCTGAAATCCTCGCGTATGCGCCCCACGAACACATCATCCTTCCCCCAGGCATAGAGAGGCATCGGATAGACGTTGTGCGCGGGATCATCCTGCACGGTGACACCCGGCTCGGAAGCCATCAGTGAGCGGATCTGCTCCAGGGTGAAGGGCTTGCGGGTTTCCACGTTGATGCTCTCGGAATGCCCGCCCTGCACCGGCACGCGGACGGTGGTGGCAGTGACGGCGATGCTCTCGTCCCGCAGTATCTTCTTGGTCTCGTTCACCATCTTCATCTCTTCCTTGGTATAGCCGTTCTCCAGGAAGGAGTCGATGTGAGGGAGGATGTTCTGGTCGATGGGATAGGGATAGACGGCGGGATACTCGCCCCAATGGCCAAGGGCTGTTGCCGGAGCGAGCAGGTCGCCTTCGGGCCTTTCCTTCTCCGCGATGGCGCGTTCGGTGTTCATCTGGGAGATGGCCTTGTAGCCGGTGCCGGTGACACTCTGGAAGGTCGACACCACTATCCTCTTGATACCCAGCTCTTTATGTATGGGAGCAAGGGGCAAGACCATCTGGATGGTTGAGCAATTGGGGTTGGCGATGATATAGTCGTCTGAGGTAAGCACATCGCCGTTGATTTCAGGAACAACCAGCGGCTTGGTGGGGTCCATACGCCAGTAGGAGGAGTTGTCCACCACCCGGCAGCCGACCTCGGCGAAGCGGGGCGCAAGCTGGTGCGAGGTTTCTCCGCCGGCGCTGAAGAGCGCGAGCTGCGGCCTGGCGGCGATGGCATCCTCTGCGCTTACCACCGTCCACTCGCGGCCCTTGAAGGCCACCTTCCGGCCGATGGATTTTTCTGACGCGACGGGGATGAGTTCATCCACCGGGAAATTCCTTTCCTCCAGCACCTGGAGCATTCTTGTGCCCACCAGACCCGTGGCACCTACGAGAGCGACTTTCATATCTAAACTGCTGTTTGTGCAAATATAGCGTTTTTGTGGTATCTTTGCACTATGATTTCAAAGGTGATAAAGGGTATTGTCGCGGCTGGCGCGCTACTTGTCTGCCAGGCGCTTCCGGCGCAGAAATTCAGTGTGGATGGCTCGGTGGAACTCTATTCCGCCTACATCTGGCGCGGAGACAAAGTCTGCGGCGCGCAGATTTCACCTTTTGTCAATTTCCACTACGGCGCCTGGACCCTGCAGAGTTTCGGCTTCCTCGCAATCGACAATTCATATAAGGAGATAGACTGGGATCTTTCCTATAAATACAAAGACTTCTCCCTGCACTTTGCGGATTATTTCTATCACGGGTTCGCCTTCCCTCTCCCGGAGGACTATTTCGATTTCAAGAAGGCCAGCTCTACGCACGTGCTGGAAGGGATCCTTTGCTGGGACAGTTCGACCCTGCCCCTTGCAGCCAAATGGTTTACCTTCGTATTCGGCAGCTGGCTGCCCTCAACGGGCGAAAACGCCTTCTCGTCCTATCTGGAGCTGGAAGCGTATCATAAATTTGCCAATGCCGGAAAGCTTTCTTTCTTTGCCGGATTCAGTGTGTTCAAAGGGGCCTACACCGGTTACAAAGAAGACTTCTATCCCATCCACCTCGAACTCCGCTACACCCGCGACCTCGAAGCCGGCGGCATCACCATCCCCGTCACCGCAGCCTACGTTGTAAACCCATACGCCCGCACGAGTTTCCTCAATGCAGGCGTAGGTATCAGGTTCTAAAAAGCAGCGAACTTTTACCCTCCGGGAGTTTATAACCAATCATTGGCCTTGGAGAATTTATCCACATAAACTATTCTTGTTAAACGACAATCCCTATTCTAACTCTGTCCATTTACTAGCATATCAAAGATTTCCCCTGTTGATAGGTTTACTTTGATACTCCAATGGACGGTTCCGCCATCAAATACTGCTATGATATCTTTGGATATTTTATTATTATCTATGTAATTGGATCTGTTTAAATAAATATGAATTATAATTGCACCATCATCCATTAGATAACCGACATATTGACGAACATACTTATTGAGGGTTCTTTTATTAATAGGCTTGCAATACCCTTTTTGATTACGTTTTACATAATCGGTTCCCATTTTGTTTAGCAATATTTTCTCTGCATATGCAATATCTTCTATGCTTGGAGTATAACGATTATCTTCAGGAGGGAAACCCCATATTGAGTGTTCTTTAGGGAATATGTATCCCTCATATCCATACCCCTTCACAAAGATGGCATCCTGTGAATAAATACAACTTGCTATGAACAAGAAGATTATAGTGAGAAATGACTTATTCATTATTCGGCCTATTTCAAAATATCATTCAGCACGCTGGAGGCGGCGAGGATGGCTCCTTCGCCGGCGCCCTGGATCAGCAGGGGATAGGGATGGTATGCGCTGCGGACGATGATGGCGTTTTCGGTGCCTTTGATGCGATAGGCGGGATGGCTGGCATCAACGTTCTGCACACGGATGGCGGCCCTGTAGCCGTGGGGGCCGGCAGGGTCCTTCACCAGAGAGGCCACGAAACGCTGGCGCTGATGCGCGGCATCGGCAGCGGACTCTAAAGCAGCAAACCTAGGCTCGTCGGCTTCCAGTTTCGAGTAGAATTCTTCCAGCGTCAGACCGGCATATTCGGGGCCGATAACCGGTTCTATCTCAACATCTTCCGCCTCCAGCGGCACCCCGGCTTCGCGGGCAAGGATCAGCAATTTGCGGAGGGCTTCCCGGCCGCTCAGGTCGATGCGCGGATCGCTCTCGGTGAGGCCTTCCGCCTGCGCCTTACGCACTATCTGCGCGAAAGTGCAGGGGGTAAGGGTGTATTCGGAGAGGATGCGGTTCAGCGTGCAGCTGACCACCGCCTCGATGGAGATGAGTTCGTCGCCGGTATTTGCTCCGGCGGCGATGCTTTCCACGGCGGGCAGGGCCGATCCGACCGTTGTCTCATAGCGGAGGAACACCCCGTTTTCCTGGGCGGCGGCGTGCATCGCGGCGTACTCAACGAAGGGGACTGCCAGCGCCCGGCGGTTGGAACTCACGATGTTGATCCCCTCCCGCAACAGGCCTTCATACTCCCTCCAGATATCCTCGCTATCGGTCACATCGACGAAGATGGATCCGCGAGGGGCAATACTCCGAACCTGGGAGGCGAAGGAATGATCGTTACTGGCAGCCTCTATGCGAAGCTCTTTGCCCGTACGCTCCGCAATACGATCCCCGGAATTCCGGATAAGATCCACCAGAGCAGTGCCGACGGCACCCTTTCCGGCGATATACAGGTTCAGCGTGGTGCGCGGCGCCATCTCGAAAAACTCCCGGTGGATGGCATTCAGGGCCTCTCGGGCCACCGCAAGACGGACAGTTGCATAGATGTTGGTGCCGTCCGACGAGCAGGCCAGAGTCTTGATTCCGGCCTTCTTGAGGCTATCCTCCACCCTGGCGCAAGCGGCCTCGCCGTTGATGCGGCCGGTGCTCACCAGGCAGATAAGGGATTCCCCTTGCAGGGTATCGTCGGTGCTGGTCACTCCCATCCACTCGCCAAGCTCGGGTTCGGGCAATGCGGACACCACCGTGCCGGGGTTCTCGGGCTCGAAAGTATTGAGTATGTGGATGGCGATGCCGGCCTCCATTGCGGGCTGCACGGTGGGCGCATATAGCACCTTGGCGCCGTGAGTGGCCATATCCAGGGCTGCCTGGTAGGGCATTTCGGGGATGGTGCGGGCTGCCGGGACCACTTTGGGGTTGGCCGTCATTATGCCGGGAACGTCCGTCCAAATCTCCAGCCTGTTGGCCTTGAGGGCGGCGGCGTAGAGGGCTGCGCTGAAATCCGATCCTCCGCGGCCAAGGGTTGTCACCTTGCCCTCGTATTCGCTGGCAATGAAACCAGGTGCGACAAACACCTCCACTTCGGGCTCCAGAGCCACAGCGGTGGAGATGTTATTGTAGGTGAGGGTGGGGTTGTCCTTTATGACGAGGATGCGGGAGTCCAGCCATTTGGTGCGGAAGCCCTCGCAGCGGAGTTTTTCCGCGATAATGGTGGTGGAGAAAAGTTCTCCGTAGGTAACCATCTCATCTTCAGGGGCGGCGGCGAGTTTGCCGAAAAGGGACTCGATTTTTTCTGAAACAGCCTCGCGTTCAACGCCGGTGAAGAGCCTGCGGACAATGTCTAAATGCCTGGTTTTCAGGCTTTCGAGCATCACCTGGCGTTCAGCGCTGCCACGCTCCGTGCGAGCCAGACCAAGAAGGGAATCAGTGCATCCGGAGATGGCAGAACAGACCAAGGCCACCCGGTCTCTCCGGGCAGCCTTGGTTACGATGTCGAGAACTCTCGAAATGTTGGTGGCGTTCGCAACCGAACTGCCACCGAACTTGAGGACTTGCATTTTAGTCTTCGTCTTCCTCCTGAGCGGCGTACTCGGCGAGGAGCTTGGTCTGCACTTCAGCAGGCACAGGCACATATTCCGCGAACTTCATCGTGAAGGTTGCAGAACCGCCGGTGAGCGAACTCAGAGTGGTGGAATAACGATAGAGCTCTGCGAGAGGAACGCGGGCGTGGAGAACGGTGAAGTTGCCTTCCACATCCTGGTTCATGATCATACCGCGACGGGTGTTGAGGTCGCTCATGCAAGGGCCTACATAGTCGCTGGGAGTGAAGATATCCACGTTGTAGATAGGCTCGAGGATCTTCGGGCCAGCGTTGCGGAATGCCTCGCGGAATGCGTTGCGTCCTGCGATGATGAAGGCGATTTCCTTGGAGTCCACGGGGTGCATCTTGCCGTCGTAGACATAGACGCGGATGTCGCGGGCGTAGGAACCGGTGAGAGGGCCTTCGACCATACGCTCCTTGATACCCTTGAGGATAGCGGGCATAAAGCCAAGGTCGATGGCGCCGCCGACGACGCAGTTGTAGAACTCAAGCTTGCCGCCCCATTCGAGCTCGGTGATATCCTGGGTCTTGATGTTCAGCTGAGTTTCCTTGCCTCCGATCATGAACTTGGTGTTGACCTCACCCTCTGCAGGGCAGACGAGGAGATGAACCTCACCGAACTGACCGGCACCGCCGGACTGCTTCTTGTGACGATACTGAGCGGTTGCGACCTTGGTGATGGTCTCGCGATAAGGAACCTTCGGAGCATAGAGCTCGACATTGAGCTTGAACTCGTTGTTCAGGCGCCACTTCACGAAGTTGATGTGCTGCTCGCCCTGTCCGCTGAGGATGGTCTGGCGGAGCTCCTTGGAGTATTCCACGATTGCGGTGGGATCCTGTGCGGCGATCTTGTTGAGGGCGTCGCCCATCTTTGCCTCGTCGTTCTTGTCGACGGGCTTGATGGCGCAGCGGTACTTGGGCTCGGGGA
>CAMJJO010000033.1 GCA_946406095.1 uncultured Bacteroidales bacterium
CGAATCCCGCAATCCCATTGTGGAGAACGGCACCCTCGAAGACGACCAGCTGCGCAGGGACTTCACCATCAATGCGATGGCCTTCTCTCTTCAGGAAGAGGACTTCGGCGCCCTGGTGGATCCTTTCGGAGGGATCAGGGACCTTGCCGCAGGCATCATTCGCACACCGCTGGATCCGGACACTACCTACTCCGACGATCCCCTGCGCATGCTGCGGGCCGTACGATTCGCCACCAAGCTCAGCACTCCCGAGCATCGCTTCACCATAGTTCCCGAATCCATAGAATCCATGAGGCGGATGGCCCCGAGGATGGAGATTCTCTCGAAAGAAAGGATTGCGGAGGAGCTTAACAAGATGCTGCTCTGCGCTCGCCCTTCCATGGCCTTCGAGCTGATGGACGAGGCCGGCCTGCTGGAGGGCATACTCCCCTGGATATCAGCCCTCAAGGGTGTCGAAACCATAGACGGGCGCGGGCATAAGGACATCTTCACCCACACCCTGGCAGTGCTGGACAACGTTGCCGAAGCATCAGACAATCTCTGGCTGCGCTGGGCCGCGCTGCTGCACGACGTGGGCAAGGCAGCCGTGAAGAAGTACGACCCCCGACTCGGCTGGACCTTCCACGGGCACGATGTCGTGGGATCCAAGATGGTTCCCAAGATTTTCGCATCGCTGAAGCTGCCCCTCGACGAGAAACTGAAATATGTGAAGAAGCTTGTATGGCTGCACATGCGTCCCATCGCCCTGGTGGACGACGAGGTCACGGATTCCGCAGTCCGCAGGCTCCTGTTCGATGCCGGCGACGACATAGACGACCTGATGACACTCTGCAATGCGGACATCACCTCCAAGAATCCGGTGAAAGTCGCCCGCATACGCGCGAACTTCGAGCTAGTGAAGCAGAAACTGGTGGAGGTGGAAGAGAAAGACGCCCTGCGCAACTTCAAGAACCCCATCAGCGGAGACTACGTCATGCAGGTCTACGGCATCGAGCCCTGCAACACCATAGGCCAGCTTAAGGAAATCATCAAGGAGGCGATCCTGGAGGGAGAGATCGGCAACAATTTCGAGGAGGCTGATGCCCTGATGCGCAAGAAAGCGCCAGAATTCGGGCTGGTGGAAGTCAAGCAGCAATAGCCGTGCTTATCAACGAATATATCGACTACCTGCGCGGTGTGCGGAGATATTCTCAGCGCACCCTGGAGTTGTATGAGCAGATATTGGAGGAATTCGAGGGTTCGAAAGAAGCCCTGACCGCCACCGGCATACGCAACTACGAAGTTCATCTGCTGGATACGAAGAAAGAGAGCGCCCGCACTGTCGGGCTGCATCTGAGCGTGCTGAGCGGATACTGCAAGTTCCTGATGAAGCGGGGGGATCTGGCTTCCAACCCTGTGCGGCTGGTAAAACGGCCGAAAGAAGAGAAGCGCCTGCCCACTTTCTACAGGGAGGATGCGATGAAAGAGTATTTCAGTTCCACCGAGTGCAATGCAGATGCGGAGGCGTTGGAGTTCCTGAAATCCCTTCCCGCGACGGATCCGGTTGCCAGAGGCCTATACGAAAAAAGGCTCCGCCGTATGATAGTGGCACTCCTCTTCGGCACCGGCATACGCCGCAGCGAACTTATCTCACTGAATATAGGCTCATTGAACCGCGGCAGGAAAACCTTGTCCGTGCTGGGAAAGGGCGACAAGATGCGAGAAATTCCCGTCGTAGCTTCGTTATATGACGAAATTTTACTATATTTGAGTGCAGCCGACTATGTATTTGGGGCAGACGGCAGGGCGGATTCCCCGCTTTTGCGCACGCCGAAAGGCGCAAGGCTCTATCCCGTCTATGTAGACAGGGCGGTCAAAGAAGAACTGGCAGGTTCGGAGGGCTTCACCGGCAAAAAGTCGCCGCATGTGCTCAGGCACACTATCGCGAGCGAACTTCTGGACGAAGGCACCGACCTCAACTCCATCAAGGAAATGCTCGGCCACTCTTCCCTTGCAGCCACCCAGGTCTACACCCACAACACCATAGAAAGGCTGAAGAAAGTGTACGAAAACGCCCATCCAAGGGCAAATAAAAACGGAGGTAAATATGGAGATCAAGATTAAGACCCTCAAATTCGACGCCGACCAGAAGCTGGTCGAGTATGTCGAGAAAAAAGTTTCCAAACTGGACAAGTTCTTCCTTGGCGCAGCAGACGTGGCAGAGGTTACCTTGTCCCTGCTCTCTGAGCCCGACAACAAGCAGGCCAAGATCCAGATGCACGTCAAAGGAGACGACCTCATCATCGAGCGCAACTCTCATAGCTTCGAGCAGGCGATTACCGACTGCGTGGATGCAATGAAAGAAAAGCTGACGCGCAAGAAAGAGAAGACCTACGATATCTAGTATATCGAGTCATATACCACTAAAAGTGAAAGCCGCCCTTACGGACGGCTTTTTTCTTGCGGAAGGACAGGGATTCGAACCCTGGATACCCTTTGGGGGTACACGCGCTTTCCAGACGCGCCTCTTCAGCCACTCGAGCATCCTTCCTTTTGCGCTGCAAATATACAAAAATATTTTAAAATAAACCTGCAGACGGACTGCAGGTTATTTTGTGGGCGCAGACGGATTCGAACCGCCGACCCCCTGCTTGTAAGGCAGGTGCTCTGAACCAGCTGAGCTATGCGCCCTTCAAAGCGGGTGCAAAGATATAATAAAAAATTGAACCGACAAAAAATGTCGGTTCAATTTTTAGAACACCAGCAGATATAATCCTGCCGCGAGGCACGCACCGGCCAGGGGGCCGAGAACAGGAACCCAGGAATAAGCCCAGCCGCTGTCCCTCTTGCCAGCGATGGGCAGGATAGCGTGTGCGCAACGAGGGCTAAGGTCGCGGGCAGGGTTCATCGCATATCCCGTCGTGCCGCCCAGAGACATACCTATGGCCATGATCACGCAGGTGACAGGCAGACTGCCGATGGCGCCGATGGAAGCGTTGGCATCCCCCACGGAGAACACGTTGCTGCCCCAGCCGATGGCAAGGATGCAGAAAACGAGCAGCCAGGTGGCCACGCACTCGCACCAGAAATTGCGCCACTTGTTGTCGATGGCAGGCATGGTGCAGAATGTGCCAAGAATGGTATCCGGCTGGTCTGCAGTTGCCTTGTAATGATCTTTATAGAAAGACCAGACAAGGCACGCTCCCAGGAAACCGCCGATCATCTGGGCGATGATATAGCCGGGGACCAGTGCCCAGGAGAACAGGCCGGCAACAGCAAGGCCTACGGTAACCACAGGATTGAGGTGAGCACCCGAAACCGGCCCGGAAATCAAAACGCCGAGCATCACGGCGAGGCCCCATCCCAGGGCTATCACCACCCATCCGCCACCTTTGGCTTTGGATTTATTGAGAGAAGTGGCTGCGCAAACTCCGTCACCGAGCAACACCAGCACCAAGGTGCCGATCAATTCGAAAACGTACTGTATCATAATCTACTTATTTATAGTTCTGGAAATAGCATCCGCCCAGCCGGCCTTGAGGGGCGCGGTGTCCAGTTCAGACGGGGTGAAAGTGCGCTCTGCCTGCCACTGGCCGCGTATCTCCTCGAGCGAAGACCAGAATCCGACAGCCAGACCTGCCAAGTAGGCCGCTCCCATTCCGGTAGTTTCCGTCACTTTCGGGCGCACCACTGCCGCGCCGAGCACATCCGACTGGAACTGCATCAGCAGATTGTTGCGGGAAGCTCCGCCGTCCACTTTCAGCTCCGCAAGCTTCACTCCGGCATCCTTCTCCATGGCAGAGACGATATCCATGGTCTGGAAGGCTATGCCCTCCAATGCGGCACGGGCGATGTGGGCCGCCGTGGCGCCGCGGGTGATGCCGCAGATGGTGCCGTGGGCGTACTGGTCCCAATAAGGAGCACCCATACCGGTGAGGGCCGGCACGAAGTACACTCCGCCGTTATCCGGCACTGATGCTGCCAATGCTTCCACATCGGATGAACTGCGGATTATGCCGAGGCCGTCCCTGAGCCACTGCACCACCGATCCTCCTACGAAGATCGAGCCTTCAAGGGCGTAGTTCACTGTGTCCCCTATCTTCCAGGCTATGGTGGTGAGGAGTTTGTTCTTGGAAAGGATGGGCTTGGTGCCGGTATTCATCAGCAGGAAGCAGCCGGTGCCGTAGGTATTCTTCACTGAGCCGGGCGCTGTGCACATCTGCCCGAAAAGGGCGGACTGCTGGTCCCCGGCGATGCCTGCGATTGGCACTTCGTGTGCGAAGATGGTGGTTTTGGTGTAGCCATAGACCTCGGAAGAAGACTTCACCGCCGGCAGCATGGAGGCAGGGATTCCGAGCAGCTCCAGCATCTCCTTGTCCCACTCCAAAGTGTTGATATTGAAGAGCATGGTGCGGGAGGCGTTGGTCACGTCGGTAATGTGCACCTCGCCCTTGGTGAGCTGCCAGACCAGCCAGCTGTCCACGGTTCCAAAGCGAAGTTTTCCAGCTTCGGCACGCTCGCGTGCGCCGGGCACGTTGTCCAGTATCCACTTGATCTTGGTGCCGGAGAAGTATGCGTCGATGATCAGGCCCGTCTTCTCACGGATCTTGTCGGTCAGGCCGCGAGCCTTGAGCTCGTCGCAGAAGGCGGAGGTGCGGCGGTCCTGCCAGACGATTGCATTGCAGACCGGCTTGCCGGTTTCGGCATCCCAGACTATAGTGGTTTCACGCTGGTTGGTGATGCCTATAGCCGCTATGTTCTTGCCGTTGATTCCAATCTTGGAGATGGCTTCCGCAATCACGGCAGCCTCCGATGCCCATATTTCCATAGGGTCGTGCTCCACCCAGCCGGGCTGGGGAAAGTGCTGGGTAAACTCCATCTGAGCCACGCTGCAGACATTGCCGTCGTGGTCGAAAACCAGCGCGCGGGAAGAGCTGGTGCCCTGGTCGAGTGCTAGAATGTATTTGGTCATTTTCAGTGTTATTTTTAACTTTGCATAAAGATACGATTTTTTATGGAAAGAGTGAACATTTTCCGTCCTGCATCCTTCAGCACGGCCGAAATCCGCAAGATTGCGTCAGCAGCAGATACCGATTATACCATTATTTATACCAGGCCGACGGAGCTGAAATTCATCAACTTCGGTCTGGAGCGTATGGTGCAGGTGGCCGACGACACCTGCGCGGCCATGGTTTACTCCGACCATTTCAACGGCGAGGAACCCGCTCCCGTAATCGACTACCAGGAAGGTTCCCTCAGGGATGACTTCGATTTCGGAGGCGTGCAGATGTACAGGACCAGCGTCCTGAAAGAGGCTGTCGCCGGGATGGATGAAGACTACCAGTTTGCGGGATTGTACGACCTGCGCCTGCGGGCCTCGCGTCTTGGCAGCCTTGTGCATATTCCGGAGTTCCTCTATTACGAGATCGATACCGACAAAAGAGATTCGGGAGAAAAGCAGTTCGATTATGTGGATCCCAAGAACAGGGCGGTCCAGATAGAGATGGAGAACGCCTGCACCTCGCACCTGAAGGCTGTCGGGGCCTGGTTGGAGCCCACATTCAAGGATATCGACCTGAAGGCCGGGGATTTCGAGTACGAAGCATCCGTCGTCATCCCCTGCAAGAACCGGGTGCGCACCATTGCAGATGCCATCCGCAGCGCCCTTTCGCAGAAAACGAAGTTCAAGTACAACGTCATAGTAGTGGACGACAATTCCACCGACGGCACGGTGGAGGTGATAAAGTCTTTCCAGGAGGATCCGCGCCTTATCTACATCGCCCAGGACAGGAGCTATCACGCCATCGGCGGCAACTGGAATGCAGCCCTTCACCACCCCAAGTGCGGACGTTTCGCCCTTCAACTGGATTCGGACGATCTGTATAGCGACGAGAATACCGTGCAGAAGTTCGTGGATGCCTTCTACGGGCAGAACTGCGCGATGGTCGTAGGCACCTACAGGATTACGGACTTCGAGCTGAACACGATTCCCCCGGGAGTGATCGATCACAAGGAGTGGACCCTGGAGAACGGCCGCAACAACGCGCTGAGGGTGAACGGGTTGGGCGCTCCGCGTGGATTCTTTACTCCGCTGCTGCGGGAGCTGAATTTCCCTACCACCAAGTATGGCGAGGATTATGCGGTCGGGCTCCGGGTGAGCAGGGAATACCGTATCGGCCGAATCTACGACGTGATGTACAACTGCCGCCGCTGGGAAGACAATTCCGACCACGGGCTGGACATCGCCAAGGTGAATGCGAATAACTTCTACAAGGATCGTCTGCGCACTATAGAACTGTTGGCGCGCAAGAAATAATTCGTATATTTGCAGCCGCAAACTTTCTGGGGATGTTTTGGTTTTGACAGCACTGATCCGGGAAGGTAAGCACGCCGGGCTTTCGAAGGCTGGCCCGTTAATCTCAACCGACAACAATTAGCTGGCAACAGCAACTATGCACTCGCTGCCTAATCTGCCAAGCAGAGCGGCTTAATCGGGGCGCCAAGGTGCGTCGCTGACGAGTATCCCTCCGACTTTAGGGCTTCTATGCGCGGATTCAGGGGTATCATCCAAGAAGCCTGCACGCGGGGACTCCCTTAAACCGCGCCAAGACTTAGGGGATAAGTTGGGTCTTGCCCGTCTTCCGGCCGGGCCCCGCCGACAATCAAAGGAAGAATAAGCGTGTAGAAAGCCCTCTGGGACTTTGTTTGGACGGCGGTTCGAGTCCGCCCATCTCCACAAAAAAGACAGCCGGTCAGGCTGTCTTTTTTGGTTTTATTGTGCGGAAGCGGAGTTTGATGACTCCCCAGAAGGCCTCGCCGAAGATGCCTCCCGACATCTTGGAAGTACCCTCCTTGCGGTTCACGAAGATTACCGGCACCTCGGCAAGCTTGAAACCGAGTTTAACTGCGGTATACTTCATCTCTATCTGGAAGCCGTATCCCTTCATCTGCACGGCATCCAAGTCAATGGTTTCCAGCACTTTGCGGCTGTAGCAAACGAAGCCGGCAGTGCTGTCGAAAATCTTGACTCCCAGAGTCTTACGCACATAGATGGAAGCGCAGTAACTCATCAGGATCCTTCCGATAGGCCAGTTGACCACGCTCACTCCGTCGCAGTAACGGGAACCCACGGAAAGATCCGCTCCGGCCTCGCAGGCATCGAAAAGCCTGGGAAGGTCGGCCGGGTCGTGAGAGAAATCCGCGTCCATCTCGAAAACATAGTCATATCCCCTTTCAAGAGCCCACTTGAACCCGGCGATATACGCCGTTCCAAGCCCCAGTTTGCCGCTGCGCTCCATGATGAACAAGCGCCCGTCAAACTCGGGAATGAGGCCTTTGACCACATCAGCGGTTCCGTCCGGAGAACCATCGTCGATAATCAGGATATGATGCTCCCCTTCAAGACCGAGAACCGCACGGATGATCTTCTCGGCGTTCTCGACCTCGTTGTAGGTAGGGATGATGACAAGTTTCGATTTCATTTTCTATTTTTTCTTCAGCAATCCGCCAAGCAGGCCGGTAGCAGCGCCAAGCAGCGAAGAACCGGTGGATTTCTTGCCAGTCAAAGTAATGATGACATCGTTCAGGTCCACGTCACCGTCGCCGTCCTGGTCCTTCAGAATACCACTGAGTTTGGAGAAGATACCTGGAATGAGGGCAGTCAGGCTGCTGCCGAGGCTCTTGCCAAGGCCCAGCTTGCCGATCACGTTATTGGTGAAAAGCTTCCCGGCGAGTGCGGTGACAGGGCTGCTTGCCGCGTCGCTCTTGCCGGTGAGGAGGTTCTTGACTATATCCACACCGCCCGCCTTCGTAGCGGTCTGGGTGAGACTGCCGAGAATAGAGTCCGAGAGGCCTCCGAGGACCTGGCTCTTAACATTGGAAGGGATCTCGATCCCGCCGGCAGCGGACTTCACCTGCTGCATGATCAAATCGCTGATAGATGCCATAATAAGTTCGGTTTTGGTTATCTACAAATATAATTATTTTTTTAGTCCCAACGAAATCCGATTCCTCTCCAAATCCACACCGAGAACCCGCACCACTATCTGCTGATGCAATTTCAGCACTTTTGACGGGTCTATGCCGCGGGGCCCGAGCTGCGAGACGTGCAGGAGGCCGTTCTCGTGCAGGCCTATATCCACGAAAGCACCGAATGCGGTGATATTGGTCACGATCCCCGGAAGTTCCATCCCGACCTTCAAATCTTCGATCTCGTGGATGTCATCGGCAAAGGCGAAATCCGAAGCCGCCTCACGAGGGTCCAGACCGGGCTTCACCAGCTCTTTCAGTATATCATTCACCGTCGGAAGCCCCACTTCCCCGCTCACATAGCGCTCTGCGACGATCTTCGAACAAAGCTCGGCATTCCCCACCAGTTCCTTCACGCTCACGCCCAGGTCCGCCGCCATCTTGTCCACAACGAAATAAGATTCCGGATGCACGGCAGAATCGTCCAGAGGGTTCGCACCCCCCTTCACCCGAAGGAAACCGGCGCATTGCTCGAAAGCCTTGGCACCCAGGCGAGGCACCTTCTTCAACTCGCTGCGGCCCTTGAATCCGCCGTTGGCAGTCCTGTATTCCACTATATTGGCGGCCAGCTGCGGGCCGATTCCCGCCACGTACCTCAGCAGATAGGGGCTGGCGGTGTTCAGATTCACGCCCACGGAGTTCACGCAGGCCTCCACCGTATTATCCAGCTTCTCCTTCAGCAGCGCCTGGTCCACATCGTGCTGGTACTGCCCTATCCCCAGATTCTTGGGGTCTATCTTCACCAGTTCTGCGAGCGGGTCCATGAGCCTGCGGCCGATGGATACAGCACCGCGCACGGTCACATCCTCATCCGGGAACTCCTCGCGGCCGACCTCCGAAGCCGAGTAGATGGATGCTCCGTCCTCGCTCACCGTCCAGACCTTGCAGCCCTCCGGAAGCATCACTTTCTTGAAGAACTCCGAAGTCTCGCGGCTGGCAGTGCCGTTGCCTATGGCCACCGCTTCGATGCGGTATTTCTCCAGCATGTCCTGCACCGCCATCAGCGCCTTAACCTTCTCATTCTGAGGAGGATGAGGGAAGATGATAGTGTGGTACAGAAGTCCTCCCCTCTCGTCGAGGCAGGCAATCTTGCAGCCGTTCCTGAAGCCGGGATCCACCGCCATGGTGCGCTTCTGCCCCACCGGAGCACCCAGCAGCAGCTGGCGCAGATTGTCCCCGAACACCCGTATGCTCTCTATATCCGCCTTTTCCTTGGCCTCGCGCAGCACCTCGGAGCTGATGGAAGGCTCCAGCAGACGCTTGAAACTGTCGTCCACTGCCTCCCGGATCTGCTCTCCAAGCTCCCCGGAAGGGTAGCCCTGGGCCTGGCAGAAATCATAGTATATCTTCTTTCCGCAACGCTCCGGATCCGAATCCACGCTGACGCTAAGAAATCCCTCGTTCTCTGCCCTCAGAATGGCCAACAGACTGTGGGAAGGCACTTTATCGAGGGGATAAGACCAGTTGAAATAGCTGCGGTATTTGTCCGCCTCCGGACCTTCCGCTTTCTTGGTGACCTTCGAGACCACACGCCTCGAGCGGAATATCTGACGGAGATTTTCGCGGATGACGGCCGTCTCGCTCAGACGCTCGGCAATTATGTCCCGCGCTCCTGCAAGGGCAGCATCGGCATCCTCCACCTTTCCGGGCTTGACGAATCTGGCGGCATCTGCGCGCGGGTTACGGCTCTTCAGTTTCCACATGGCATCCGCCAATGGCTCGAGGCCCAATTCCTTGGCCACAGTGGCACGGGTGCGGCGCTTGGGCCGGAACGGAAGGTAAAGGTCTTCCAGCTCCGAGGAAACCACGCAATTCTCTATCCTGGAACGCAGTTCATCCGTCAATGCGCCCGCCTCGGAAATGGTTTTCAGCACAGTCTCCTTGCGCTTTTCCATCTCGGCGAACACGTCCACCCAGTGCTTGAGTTCCGCCACCTCCGAATCGTCCATTCCACCGGTCTTTTCCTTACGGTAACGGCTGATAAACGGGATGGTATCCCCTTCCGCGAACATATCCGCGCAATTCTCCACCTGCCAGGCCTTCAAACCCATGAGGCCTGCTATGTGATTGATATATACTTCTTTCATCAGTCTTCTGCGGTAATGAGTTTCAGCTCCTCGCGATAGGCCGCCAATATGCGGGAGCGGGAAATGAATCCAAGATAGATGCCTCCGCGCGTGAGCACCGGCAGGCGCCAGATCTCCGAACGCTCGAACTTGCGCATCACGTCCTCCATCCTTTCATCTTCATACACTATGTCGGCCGGCGAATGCATCAGGTCCTTCACTTTCAAGGTCGAAAGTTTGTCCGGCTCGAAGATGTGCTTGCGGATATCGTCCATCTCCAGCACTCCCTCGAAGCGGCCGTCGCTCCCAAGCACCGGGAAGACCGCCACCGTGCTGCCGGAAATCACGCCGGAAACATCCTCCAGCGTATCGTCCATCGAAAGGCGCGGGTACTTGTCCCGCACCAGGTCCCGTAGTTTGAGAAGAGTCAGCACCGCGTGGTCGCTGTCGTGAGTGAGCAGATCCCCGCTCTGGGCGATGCGTTTAGTGTAGATGGAATATTTCTCCCGGGTGCGGGTGACTCCGTAAGATACTGTAGAACAGAGGATAAGCGGCAGCAGCAGCTCGTATCCTCCGGTGATTTCGGCAATCAGGAAGATGGCCGTCATCGGCGCTTGCATGACTCCTGCCATCAGCCCCGCCATCCCGACCATGGCGAAGTTCTGCTCCGGCAGGGAAAGGCCGCAGAGATTGACGCAGCGGGCCACCAGGAAGCCTAGGATCGCACCTTCGAAAAGCGTAGGGCCGAAGGTTCCGCCCACTCCCCCGCCGGCATTGGTAAGCGTCATGCTCACCACCTTCAGCAGCAGCACCAGCGCCAGGAAGACAGGCATCCCCCAGGGCGAACGAAGCAGGAACATGAGCGGATTGGGATCGCTCCCGGGCTTGAAAACGCCTCCGTTGAGCAGTTCTCCCACAGAATCATAGCCTTCGCCGAAGAGCGGAGGGAACAGCCAGACCAGGAGCATCAGGCCCGCACCGCACACCGCCCAGCGTAGCCAGGGGCTGAGGAGATCCCGGTGCAGACGGTCCTCCAGCCATAGAGTGAAGCGGGTGAAGTACTGCGACATCACCCCGCAAAACACTCCCAGAAGGAGGTAGAAGGGCAGATTTCCCATGTCGAAAGGAGCCAGCGAGCACGCGAATGGCGACTGAGGACCCATGAAGATATAAGACACCACCGTCGCCGTCAGGGTAGAAACCAGCAGCGGCATGATGGAGCTCATCGAGATATTGAAGAGGAGGATTTCCAGAGTGAACAGGACGCCTGCCAGAGGTGCCTTGAATATGCCGGCGATTGCTCCGGCGGCACCGCAGCCCAGCAGGACCGTCATCCCGCGATACGAGAGTTTCGCCATACGGCCGATGTTGCTGCCGAACGCGGCACCGGTGTAAACTATAGGAGCCTCGGCACCCACGGAGCCGCCCAGCCCTATGGTCACGGCGCTCGTGAGAAGCGAGGACCACATATTGTGAGGCTTGATCCTGGATTCATTGCGGGACACGGCCAGCAGCACCTTGGTTACGCCGTGGCCGATATTGTCCTTAACCACGAACCTCAGCAGCAGCAGAGAAATCAGCATACCCACGGCGGGGAAGATGAAATGCCCGTTGCGGATCAGGGAGTGGACAAAGCCTATGAGTTTGAGCAGAACAACTGCGGCAACTCCTGCGCAGAGCCCCACGATGAGACTGAGCAGCAGGAGTTTCGCGTTTTCGCTCGTTTTTATATAAGGCAGCTTCATTCGCAGCTAGTCGCCGTCCGCCGGATCGTCATCTCCACCATATTGCGAGATGTTGTCGTCCGGAAGAGGGCCTGCGCCCGGATCGGCATCTGCAGAAGGACCGGCAACCTGCTCGTTCTCTGCATTCTCTTCACCTTCCAGCCAGCGCTCTATGTCTTCGATGTCATCGGTTTCAACCTTGATCTTTACAAGATAGATTGCATCCGGGATCTCGATAGTGACAGCATAGAAAGGAGTTCCATCCGGTTTAGTGTATTTCGTGAGGTCCTGAAACCAGTCGTTAAAACCACTGGGGTACTTCTCGTTGAAGGCTGCCGCCAGTTCTGGCGACATTTTTTCATAGCTGATTACGTGTCTTTTCTTGTTGTCGTTTGGCATAGCTATTAGTATTCTGCTGCAATATTAGAGCAAACTTTTTGAATTTGCAATAGCAAAAACTACATTCTTTCCGGAAGTTCTATGCCGAGCAATGCCATCGAGTGTGCAAGTACCTGTGCCACAGCCCCTATGAGGACAAGGCGCATGGAGCGCACATCTTCGTCACTTTCCTTCAGAATCTGGGTGTCGTGGTAGTATTGGTTGAATTCTTTGGCAAGGTCGTAGGAGTAGTTGGCCATTATGGCCGGCGAGAAGGAGTCGCAGGCTTCGGCCAGTTTGGCCCGGTACAGGTTCAGGAGCTGCACCAGACGGATTTCCTTTACGTTCAAAGCCGACTCTGTTACGGCCGCGGAAGACTTGGCGGCTTTGCGCAGTATGCTGCAGATACGCGCGTGGGTATACTGGATGAAGGGACCGGTATTGCCGTTGAAGTCGATGGACTCCTTCGGATTGAAGAGCATCTTCTTGCGGGGATCCACCTTAAGAATGAAATATTTCAGAGCCCCCAGGCCGATCATATGGTAAAGCCTGTCCTTCTCGGCATCATCCACGTCATCCAACTTGCCGGACTCCTCCGAAGTGGCCTTCGCCTCCTGATACATATCCTCGATCAGGTCGTCGGCATCCACCACGGTGCCCTCGCGGCTCTTCATCTTGCCCTCGGGCAGCTCCACCATGCCGTAGGAAAGATGGTAGATGCGCTCCGCCCATTCGAAACCGAGCTTGGCAAGGACGAGCTTCAGCACCTGGAAATGGTAGTTCTGCTCATCGCCCACTACGTATACGTGGCTGTCCAGATTATACTCCGCAAAACGGCTCTCGGCGGTGCCCAGGTCCTGGGTCATGTAGACGGAAGTGCCGTCCGAACGAAGCAGGAGCTTGCGGTCCAGACCGTCGGCTGTGAGGTCGCACCATACGCTGCCGTCCGGGTCCCGGACGAAGACACCCATATCCAAACCCTTCTGCACCAGGCTCTTGCCCAGCAGATAGGTCTCATGCT
>CAMJJO010000034.1 GCA_946406095.1 uncultured Bacteroidales bacterium
AACCCTTACGGCTTCTACACCCTCACGCTGCCGAAGGGCGCCCACGAACTCACCGCGTCCTACATGGGATACTCCGACCAGAGCGTCTCCATCAATCTCCAAAAAGACACCACCATCAACTTCATCCTCAGCCAGGACCTGCAGCTCAACAGCGCCACTGTGGTGGCCACCAAGGACGCGGGCATACTCTCCACCAAGATGAGCGCCATCGAGGTCCCCGTGACGGTGATTCAGCAAACGCCCACCCTCTTCGGCGAGGCCGACGTGCTCAAGACCATCCAGCTGATGCCCGGCGTGCAGGCGGGAACTGAAGGATTTTCAGGTATTTACGTGCGCGGAGGAGGGCCCGAGGAGAACCTTCTCCTGCTGGACGGAATCTCCCTCTACAACGCCGAGCACCTGATGGGAATATTCTCCATCTTCCAGCCGGAAGCGGTAAAAAAGGTCACCCTCTACAAAGGCTCCTTCCCCGCCAGGTACGGCGGCCGCATCTCCTCCATCATCGACATCCGCACCAACGACGGCAATATGAAGGAGTACCACGGCACCGTGAGCGTGGGCGCCATCAGCGACAAACTGCACCTGGAAGGCCCCATCATCAAGGACAAACTAGCCTTCAGCATCAGCGGGCGCGGGATGCACACCCTCTTTTTCACCCCGATCCTGCGTGCCCACGACCTCAACGGCAACTACTATTTTTACGACCTCAACGGCAAGCTCAGCTGGCGCATCTCCGACCGCGACCGAATCTACCTGAACGCCTACAACGGCCGCGATATCTTCTTCTATAAAGATAAGGACAACGGCTTTGGCACAATATCTTACGGGGACGACACCACCGCCAGCCACAGCTATTCCGACAGCAACAACATCGACATCCGCTGGGGCAACACCCTGGCCGCCCTGCGCTGGAACCATATCTTCAACAACCGCCTCTTCTCCAACGCCACCGTCGCCTACACCCGCTACAAGATGCAGGTGGGGGTGGATATCGAGAACGTGGATGTCGTGGACGGGAAGAAGAGCCGGGACGTGTTCAGTATACTCTACCACTCCGGAATGCGGGACCTGACCGCCAAGCTGGACTTCGACTACACCCCCTCGCCGCAGCACCTGATCAAGTTCGGCGCGGAGTACGTGAACCACACCTTCATCCCCGAGACCCTGGGTGGATACATCTACGAGAGCGATGCGACCGAGGTTGCCGTGGACACCACCTTCAAAGCATCTGCCAACGCCACCCTCCACGGGCACGAAATGTCGGTCTATGCGGAGGACGACATCAGCATCGGCGAGCGTCTGACCCTGAATCCGGGCCTGCACGCGGCATTCTTCTACACCCTCGGCACCCCCTATTGGAGCCTGGAGCCCAGGATGAGCGCCAAGTACAACTTCACGGAGGATATCTCCGCCAAGGCCTCCTACTCGCGCATGGCGCAGTACGTGCATCTGCTCTCGCCCGCAAAAATCACCCTGCCGATGGACCTCTGGGTGCCCATCACCGACAAGATCAAGCCCGTCACCTCGGACCAGGTCAGCATCGGAGCCTACTACAGCGGCATCCCCGGATGGGAGTTCTCGCTGGAGGGCTACTACAAGTGGATGCACAACATCCTGGAATACAGCGACGGCACATCCTTCTTCGGCAACTCCGCCAACTGGCAGAAGAACGTGGAGATGGGGGAAGGCCTCGCCCGCGGGGTGGAACTCTTTGTGGAGAAGAAGGACGGCCCCACCACCGGCTGGCTGGGATACACCCTCGCCTGGAGCGACCGCGTGTTCCCGGACGGCACCATCAACGGCGGAAAGCCCTTCCCCTACCGCTACGACCGCAGGCACAACCTCTCGCTGGTGGTGAACCATCAGTTCAACAAGAAGCTGGCCCTCAGCGCCACCTGGACCTTTGCAAGCGGCGGCACCATGACCGTGCCCGAACGCCAGACGCAGGTGATGTATCCCGACGGAAGCGTGACAACGGAGGATTATTCCCCTTCCCGAAACAATTACCGCCTGCCGCCTAGCCACCGGCTGAACCTGAGCCTCAACCATACCAAACAGAAGAGGCACGGGCAGGCCGTCTGGAGTTTCGGGGTGTATAACGCCTACAACAATATGAACCCGAATTTCGTGTTCTCGGACTATAGCACAGACTACGACGCATCGTCCCCCGGGACCTACCGCAAGAAGCAGGAACTCACAAAAATCACCATCCTGCCCATCCTGCCGTCGATTTCCTACACCTATAAATTCTAGCGCGATGAAGAAGATCCTGTATATGATGATGGCTGCGGCGCTTCTGGCCGCCTGCGACAATCCGCTGGAATACAAGCCTGAGAGCAAAGCGGACGAACTGGTGCTGAACGCCCACCTTTCCGCGGATGAACAGTGGCACACCGTGTATGTTGCGGTGAGCCATACCGAATATGTGAGCATGGTCTCCTCCGGAGAACTGAACTGCTATGTGAACGGTTCCCTGGTGGCGAAAACCAACACCCTTACTAGCCGGAACGACGACTATATGGGGCCGAGCAAATACTTTACCTTCAAGGCCGACTTCAAGGCGGGCGACAAGGTGCGGATCGAGGTGGCGGCCGACGGCTTCAAGGCCAGCAACGAACAGATTGTGCCGGACGCTCCCACCGTAACCAAGGTGGACACCGTAACCGTGCGCCAGAGGGACGAGGGCGGCTATGTGAACGTCTGCTACCGCTTCGACACGACCCTCAAGGACAGCGATCCGGAGGAGAGTTTCTTCCGGCTTGCGCTGATAGACCACGGGGAAAGCACCTTTTACAAGGATAATGTGGAAATCGGCCAGGACACGATGGACAAGCGCCGTGATTTCTGGGCCGATGACGACCCTGTGCTTAACGAGGGCCACTTCGTGGCGGACGAAATGCCTTTCGAAATAGGGTCGACGAACAAATACGGCATCATCACCGACAATATGTTCGCGAACGAGACCGCGACGCTTAAACCTGTTATCAGCAAGAGTTCCTTCGGCCTGACCACCATTATGGAGGGCGCTGATTCGGTGAAGGTCGCCACTACCGCCATAGTCAAGGTCTACGGCATCTCAAAAGCCTACTTCTACTATTTCAAGGCCCTGAATTCGATCAGCGACGGAGGGGGTGACCTTGCCCTGGAAGATGTCCAGATACCGGACAATATCGACGGCGGAATAGGGTTCATCGGCATAGCCAACCCCAGTTCCACCGGATTCTATCTCGGAGAAAGATCCTATCCTTTGATGTATTACGGAGACGACTATCCGCCCCTGCCGGAATAGGCTAAAGAGCCTTCAACACCCGATCGACAGGCGCGTCCTTAAGCAGGATGCGCTTTTCTGCATCCAGCAGATACAGGGAAGGGATGGCGCGGATGCAGTAGAGCTGGTCCTGACGGAGGATATGCGCAGCGTCGTAGCCGTTCAGCCACTCTTTGGGGTAGATGGGCATATAGTCCCGCCAGGCCTTCAGGTCTTCGTCGATGTAGATGTTCAGAACCGCCAGCTTTCCGTCGGAAACCTGCTGGCAGACGTATTCATTGCTTTTTAGGGCATCGATAATCTCCTTGCAGTTCTGGCAACCGGGGTTGCTGAAAAACAGTATCGTGCGCTCGGCCCTCACCGAATGCATACGCACGCTGGTGCCGTTCCGGAGGGTGATGGCAAAGTCCGGGGCAATGCTGCCGCGGGGGTTCAGGGCGCACATCTGCGCCTCATAGCGATAGGCCGTGCGCATATCCTCACGGGTGAGAGGAGATGCGGCCATACGCTGCACGAAGGGCAGGTACAGGTCCTCGTCCCGCATAGGGGAGTTCGGGTCGTAGAGGTAGCGCGCAACTATCTCTGTCATAGCAAGATACACGCGCGAGGCCGTGTCCGCCTGCTGCTTTGCGGACAGCTGGTCGAAGAGATGGCCAATGCTGTTCTGCGCCTGCGGAAGGGGCATCTCGTTGAGCACGGCGATATAGTTCGCCATCGCCTGCTCCACCTCCCCCTTGGGCACCCCGATCACACGCGCGGAATCCGTCCTTCCAGCACCATCAAAAAATCCATCCCAGTAATGGCTGGCCAGATATTCCAGGCGTTCCGCCGGCTCGGTGTAGGCCGTCGGCACGGTCGTCTGAGGGAAGGCTCTGTCATGCTGCACCACCGGCGCCGCCGCCTTCTTCCGCCCCCCGCAGGAAACGGCCAGAAGCAGCACAAGTGCAAAAACTATATGTCTTCCCATTCTCATTTCCTGAAGCTTACGAAGCGGGGGCGGTCGAAGAAGTCGCGGATGATTTCTACGGAGGAGAAGCCGGCATTTTTGAATACGGTAGCTGTTTCTTCGGCAAGTTCAGTATTGATTTCAACCACGGCACAGCCTCCGGGCGCCAGCAGTTTGAGGGCGATGATTGCTATGGCCTTGTGGAATGCCAGGGGATCCCGGTCGGGGGCGAAGATTGCCATATGGGGTTCCCAGCCGAGCACGTTGGGGCGCATCTCCACCTTTTCGGAGTTCATCACATAGGGAGGATTTGCGGTGATGACATCGAAGGATGGCTCCGCGGCGGCCTTGATAGTTCCGTCGATATCCAGCAGGTCCGCCTTCACGAAACGGGGGCGCACAACCTTCTTGGAAAGGCGCTTGAACTGCTCGGAGGCAAGTTCGAGGGCTTCTTCCGAAAGATCCGTCGCGGTAACCTCCGCACCCGGAAGGTCCAGCGCAAGGGTCCAGGCGATGCAGCCGGAACCGGTGCAAAGATCCAGGATTTTCAACCCTTCCTTCTTCGGAGCCATTTCCTCGGCTTTCATGCAGAGAAGTTCCGTCTCGACTCGCGGGATCAGGGCACGATGGTCCACTTTAAAAGTGCGGCCGCAGAACTCGGTATAACCCAGGACATACTGCAAAGGCTCGGCCTCCGAGAGCCGGCGGACATCGTCCAGCGCCTGCTCCAGCAGCTCTGCGGGCACTTCCGTCTTGGGTTCGGTGATATGCTGATATGAGGGGAACCCAAGCACATCGGCACAGTAGAACATTACCATGCTGCGCGCTTCGTCCTTCGGGTAAAGCGCCGACAACGCGGCGACACCGTCCTTTATGAAATCTTTAAGTAGCATTTCGGAATATCTTTATCAGATTGCAAAAATAGCGAATTGCCCCGACCATTGCAAACACGTGGGCGGACACGGTGCGATATTTGCCTGGGAGTATAATAAAGCGAAAGCATTGAACTATCATGCAATGGATGAATTTCCCCATTAAGTAGTATTGCTATGTTAGATTTATGTTTAATAGTTGCTCTTGTCCCGTATTATTGCAATTTCAATAATACAAGGGTTAGAATTCCTGAAACACATCAAACAGTTTCTAAGACAGCCCTCGTTGATTCGACATATTTTTTTTCTAAAAGAGGGAATGTAATAAGCAACACGGAATATAAATCTCTCTGTATTGATCTGCTAGGATTAAGTCTTATTCCCAGGGAACTTCAGAGTGAAGAATTGCTAAACCACTTCAGGGGTTATTTACAGGAAGAACTAGTTTTTTCCTTATTAGGCACAATTCGTTTTAGTAAGTCTTATGATTCCGTCTTGATCGAGATGAAGGATTCTGATAAACAAACTCCAGACAGATTTTACTATATAGTAAATTATGTCGGAGATAGGATCCTTTCGATAGTGGAAGTCGCCCGAAAAGGACACAACGAGTTTGGTGCAGAAATGTCAACATTGATTGTTCAGAATTACGACAAGGGAACTCTTTATCTTGCTGAGAAAGAAATAGTTCGTGATAAAATCAGTAGAACCAATAGTTACAAAGTTATATTGCAACAAGACGGACGTGTTCAGTTAATAACTGTCGAATAGTTAAAGATTGTTCTCCCGGGCAATTGCTCGGGAGAACTTTTTTAGACGACCTGATCAACTGCAACGCCCGTCTGTACGACCCCGCCCTCGGCCGCTTCTATAAATCCATATACTGAACCTCATGGGGCATGGACACGGCTTCTGCTTTTTTGTGCCTGGAAACCTGCTGGTTATCAGATGATTATGCAAACAGGGTTATTCAAAAACGAACAACCCTGTTTGCGTATCTTGCTGTACCACAACATTTTGTGCGGCACGCCACTTTGCCCGCCAGCTACAAGTCTTGCACACTCCCTCGCAAATTCGCACGCTCCCTCGCTCCCTACCTCCCCGGTTTGGCACTGATCTGGGCCTGGGAGATGTTGATGATGAAGTCGCCCATCTTCTCGAGGGAGTTCACCACGTCCATATAGAATGCGCCGGTCTCGTAGGGGTAGTTGGACTTCTCGACGTTGGCGAGGTGCTCTTCGCGCAGGGTGTCGCGGTAGGCGTTCACGTTCTGCTCGGCATCCTCGGCGTTGGTAATGTTCTCCAGCTGCACCAGAGGGGTGGCCAGATTGTCGTGCATCGCCCCGTAGGCCACATCCACCAGGTTGATCAGGCGCTCCAGCTTACGGGTCATATCGGGCGTGAACTTCTGCCCGTGGGCCCAGGCGCGGGAAAGGATCTTGCCTATGCTCTCGCCGCTGTCGCCAAGGGACTCCATCTCCCCGATGATGCGATAGAAGCTGCGAATGCGCACCACGCCGTCGTGGGACATCTCGTTGCGGGTGGCATCGTTAAGGTAGGCCGCAATCTCGTGCTCCATATGGTCGGTGATTTCCTCATACTTCACCAGGCTCTCGTTGGCCTTCTCGAACTCTTCCTGGTTCTTGGCGAACACGGCCTCGCGGATGTAGTTGAGGTCTTTGCGGCAGAGGTCGCCGAAGCGCACCAGCTCCATCTTCACAGAGGCAAGGGCCATATCGGCGGTGACAACCGTACCGGCGCTGATGTACTTGAGCCTTGCGGGGCCTTCTCCCTCCTTGGGGCTGGGAACCATCCAGGTGACTATCTTTACGATGACGGGGATGAACCAGACGAGGACGCAGGTGTTGATGATGTTGAAGAGGGTATGCAGGGTGGCGACGCTATAGGGCAGGGACGCGATCAGCGCGGTGCGGGTGGCTTCGTCGGCCGCGGCAAAATCGGTTGCCGCCGGGTTGGGGAAGCCGAACAACTCCACTATATTGCCCAGCAGGCCCAGGAAGGGATGGAAGAGGCAGCACACCCAGAACACGCCGAACACATTGAAGAGAAGGTGCGCGCGGGCCGTCCTCTTTGCGGAGACGTTGGCCACGCTGGCGGCGATGTTGGAGGTGATGGTGGTTCCGATATTCTCGCCCAGAACCATCGCCGCAGCCATCTCGAAGGGGATGTAGCCGTTGGCGACGAGCACCATGGTGATGGCCATGGTGGCGGCAGAGCTCTGGAGCATCAGGGTCATGCAGGCGCCAGCCACCATAAAGAGGAGGATGCTAAGGCCGCCCCAGCCCGTGAGGGTGCCGAGGAAGTGGCGCACCGGCTCGTTGTCGAGCAGCACGGTGGAAGTTTCCCGCAGGGTGGTGAGACCCAGGAACAGGAAGGCGAATCCCATCAGGAACTCACCGAGGTTGTTGTATTTCTTTTTGCTGGCGCTGATGAGCACGAAGGCGAAGAACATCAGCGGGATAGCGATGGTGCCGAGGCTGAAGGAGGACCCGCCGAAGGAGAGGGCGAAAATCCACGCGGTGACGGTGGTGCCTATGTTCGCGCCCATGATCACCGCGACAGCAGTAGCCAGCGACAGCAGCCCCGCATTCACGAAGCTCACCAGCATCAGGGTAGTAGCGGTGGACGACTGCACCAGGGCAGTAACCGTGATACCCGTGAGGATGCATTTGAAAGTGTTGGAGGTCATCTTGGCCATGAAGGTGCGCAGACGGTCACCGGCCATTTTCTGGAGGCCTCCGCTCATCAGCGACATTCCGTAAAGGAACATTCCCAATGAGCCGAGCAGGGTCAGAATCCGAAGGAAAAGACTCATAAATTGTTAAATTGCGAAAAATCGGTTAAATTTACTGAAAATAATTGAAAACACCGCAAGATGAGGCATCTGGGGGCTATATTAATCGGTATTTTTGCTACTGCTCTGGCGCTGAACGCGCAGGTGGTGACCGGTGGCGTGGACCCCTCTTCCATCAAATGGAAAAGCCTTGAAAGCGAGCACTTCCGCATCATTTATCCCGAGGCTGCCGACTCGCTGGCACGCGAATACGCCAAAAGCCTGGAAAGCTTTACCGCCGCCCAGAAATTCAGTTGCGGTTTTTATCCTAACGAGATGTACCGCAGGAAGATGCCTGTCATCCTGCACGCCTACACCGCAGAGGCCAACGGAATGGTCACCTGGGCTCCGAGGCGTATGGAACTCTACACCAATCCGGAAACCTACAACCCAGAATCCACCCCCTGGATCACGCAACTGGCGGTGCACGAAGGCCGGCACGTGGCGCAGATGCAGTTCTCCCGGGCAAGTAGGGTGTTCCGACCCCTGGAATATCTGATCGGGGATCTTGCAGTGGGTGCGGCATCTGCCATCTACCCCGGTCCAGCGCTGCTCGAAGGGGATGCGGTGGTTGCCGAAACGGCCCTGACTTCCAGCGGACGCGGGCGCACGGCCGACTTCCTCGAATACTATCATGTAGCGCTTGCCGACAGCCTCTACCGGGACTTCTGGCAATGGCGCTACGGCTCGCAGAAGCGTTATACCCCCGATTATTACCGCGCCGGATATGTGCTGATTGCAGGTATGCGGACGGCCTTCGGGGATACTTTGTTCACCCACAGGTATTTTCATAACGCCAACTCCGGTTTCCTGCCATTCAAGGTCCTACAGAAAACCGTCATCCAGGGCTCGGGCCACAAAAAGAACCTTTATTCCGGTTTCGAGGGGATTCAGGATGCTTTCCGCGCAGAGTGGGCAGCGGCCGACAGCGCACGCGCACCATTCTTCGAAGGGAGGGACCTGGTGCGGGCCGGGCGCCTCTACGACAGCTATAACTCCCTGACATTCACCGACGAAGGTCTGCTGGCGCTGCATTCGGGGCTGGACTGCGCGACGGAACTCGTCCGGATAGACACTACCGGTCGCACAGAACGCATCGGGGCCTTTTCCGGCAATGTCTCCCGCCTCGCCTGGGACAAGTTCAACCGGCGCATCGTCTGGACGGAGTACAAGCCATCGGCGACGATGAGCCTGAAGTCCTGGTCGGTGCTGAGATATCTGGAAGACAATAATTCCCCCGCCACCCTGCTGCAGGACGGGATGATACATAACCCGGCACCATCCTCCACCACCCCGGTAATCGCAACGGTGCAGTACTATGATGACGGCAGCGCCTCGGTGCGCCTGCTGAGCGCGAAAACCGGCACGCCGTTCGAGGAATACAAAGCCCCTGCCGGGCTGCAACCGGTAGAACCAGTGTGGATAGGGGAAGATCTCTACGCCAGCGGCATCACGGACGAAGGCTTCAGCATCTACCGGGTTCCGGGATGGGAGCCTCTCTTCGCACCCGCGCATTCCAAGATAAACCGCGTTTTCGCGAGGGACTCCCTGATATGGTTCACCTCGGACCGCAGCGGAGTGAATGAACTGCACTCGCTGAATCCGGCTTCCGGGCAGATTCTGCAGCGCACATCCCTCCGTTTCGGAGGCAACGAATTCGCTTTCAGCCCTTCCGGCGAGCTCTACTATTGTGCCCCCACCGCAGACGGACGGGTTGTGAGGGTGCTGGACACCCTGCTGGCCAAGCCGGTCGCTTTCGGAGCGATGCAGGTGGCTTCGGCAGAGCTGCTGAGTTCCCAGGAACCTTCCGGAGCGGTGGAATATGACGGGCCCATCTCCGAAGGAAAACCCTATCCCAAGGCCATCCAGCCGGTGCGCATCCACTCCTGGGCGCCGATGTACGTGGAGTATGATCCGGTGGAGAGGCTCTCGCTCGAGCAAACCGAAACTGCCGGAGATCTGGGCGCTACGCTGATGTTCCAGAACGAACTCGGCACCGCCTACGGGAGCATCGGCGTCAGCCTGACGGATTCTGTCGGATTCCGTCCGGCCTTGCACGCGCAATATATCTGGCAGGCCCTTGGCCCTATCGTGGAATTGAGGGCGGACTACAACGAACGGAACGTGACCGTTCTGGATTATGAGCGGGTTTCGTCGGAGAAAGGGATGTCTTTCCCGGAGAAGCGTTCGGTCGGCGAAGCCCCCCTTCTGAGCATCTCCGGAGGCATCTCCCTGCCCTTCAATCTGAGCAGCGGCGGCTGGCGCAGAGGCATTATCCCCAGCTACCGCCTCACCTGGTGCAACGACAGGATCTCTTCTCTGGACGTGCAGCAGTACACCAACTCGGTGGTTTTCAAGATAGTGCCGCACGAGTCGTTACTGCTGAGCCAATTCAGTCTCCGGGCCTATGCCACCCGGCCGATCGCTCCGTCGGGCATCTTCCCCCGCATGGGAATAGGCGGAGAAATAGGATTCACCCGCACCCACAACATCAGCAGCAATACTCCTGGGTACTATTACGCCAAACTCTACGGCTATCTGCCGGGGCTGATGAGCACGCACGGATTGAGGTTGTCTGCCGAAGGGCGCAGCAACTATGGATGGGAGGGCGCCTGGCTGAAGCAGCAAGATTATAAGCTCACGGCAGACTATGCCTTCCCCTTCCTGGCCCTGGACTGGAGCGGGATGTGCCCTTATTTCTATGTAAAGAACCTGGAGGCGGTGCTTCACGGAGGCGCGAACCTGGGAGCTTATGAGGAACTGCTCAGGGTGAAAAAAGACAGTTACCTCGAACCCTTTGCAGGAGCAACCCTGAGGGTGCATCTAGGCAACTTCCTCTGGGCGCCTTACGATACCTACATAGGTGCAAGGTATATTTACAATTTCGCGGATCCAAGCAAGAGCGGGGTAGAAGCGGTGTTCAGCCTGGATTTATAGATTCCCCCCTTTAGGGTAGTTGCTTTTGATTGCTATAATTACGAAATTTGCCACGATAACCATTAAATTCGATCTATATGAAAAGAATTGCTATCAGTATCCTCGTCCTTGCCATCGCCTGCGTTTCTGCAAACGCACAGGGCCTTCTGAAGAACATCGGAGGCAAAGTCTTGGACAAAGTCGAAAAGAAAGTAGAAAACAAGGCCGGCCAGAAGGTGGACAAGGCTCTGGGCAAAATCTTCGGAGAAGATCCCCAGCAGAACGCCTCCCAGGCCACCCAGACGGCTACAAGCTATGGAAACGATAACGATTACAGTGGCTATTCTTCCGGCGGTAGCACCTATGGTTCTTCCCTGTTGGAACCCGATTATCACAAGGATTACTATCCCGTCAGCGTCAATCCTTCCTATAAGTTTACCAGCTACAGCGATGCCTTGAAGGCACGTCTGGATCTACCCAAACCCGGCACGCTGAACAACGAGAAGGACCTCGAAGCATATGCTGCGAAGGTTGCCGAACTCAAGCAGGCCACGGAGGATATCTGCATCAAATACACCCAGCAGCAGACAGCCCTCAACTCCCAGTCCATCAACGGCCCTTATGCCGGAGGCAGCAAGAGCAAGCCCACCGTCAATGTTTCGGCAGAAGAGGTGATGCAGGCGATTAAGGCCAAGGGGCTGGATCCCGCAACCGCTTCCGAGGCCCAGATGCAGGATGCCGTGGCAGATTATGTCGCCAAGAAGATGGGTGTCAGCAAGGCTCAGGCCCTGGAAATGATGTCCAAGGACGATGCCCCGCAGAATCGTATGGACCAGATTGCCGCCGAACTTGCAGGCATCTACGAAGGCCGCACCCTGGCAGCCCTCAACAATACCTCGAACGCCCTGACCTCCCTCGGGACCGCACTTCTGAGCGGCAAGACCACCGTAGACGAGACTACCATGACCGGCGCCCTGTTCAATCTATCCAAGAGGATTGCTTCTTCATGGGCGAAGTCCGATGAGTGCAAGATGGTGAACAAACTTGAGCGCGAACAGGGCATGAAGGGCCGCGACAAGCAGAACGAGATCATTGACAAGTGGAATTCCAAGC
This sequence comes from uncultured Bacteroidales bacterium, assembly GCA_946406095.1. Taxonomy (GTDB): domain Bacteria; phylum Bacteroidota; class Bacteroidia; order Bacteroidales; family UBA932; genus Cryptobacteroides. The sequence continues at coordinate 11,970 of CAMJJO010000034.1, forward strand.
AGCTGGATATATGGGTTGCCAAGATTGCCCGCTTTGCAGACGCAGAATATGCTGATGCACAGAAGGTTGCGGATCTGGATGCTGAACTGGAAGCAATGTCTGCCGCCGACAAGAAGACCGCCAACTGGGCATCCGCAAAGATCCAGGCGGTCAACCTGGCCAACCTGATCATCAGCACGATGTCCATCCCCGCACAGGTGTTCGACTGCCCGCTGGTGTCGCACGCCAACACCGAGGTGGTGGAATAATCTAAATTAGATCTACCCCAATTCCAGGACGGTCGGCAAGCACAAGCCGGCCGTCTTTTACTTGCACCCCGCGGAAGCGGTCGTTGGAGATCAGGAGGTTACCATCGAGGTCTGCGAAGTCGGCAAGGGGCGAGAGCTGGGCGGCGGCGCTCACGGCGCAGGAGGTCTCTGTCATGCACCCGACCATCACCTTCATCCCCTCTGCACGGGCCCAGGAGGCCATACGGTAGGCCTCACGCATGCCGGTGCATTTCATCAGCTTGATATTGATTCCGTTGTAGGCGCCGCGGATGGATGGCAGGTCGGCCAGGCGCTGGATGGCCTCGTCGGCGTAGACCGGCAGGGGCGAGCGCTCGGTGATCCAGGCGTTGTCGTCCAAGCGCGAGGCGGGCATGGGCTGCTCCACCATCAGCACGCCCTGCTCTTTGAGCCAGAAGATCTCGTCGAGGGCGGCCTCCCGGTCCTTCCAACCCTGGTTGGCATCTACCACCAGCGGAAGGTCGGTCACGCTGCGGATGGTGCGTATCATTTCTTTGTCGCCGGGGAGACCCACCTTGACCTTGAGTACGTTGTAGAGCCCCGCGCATTCGAGGGTTTTCTCCCTCACCACCTCGGGGGTGTCGATGCCGATGGTGAAGCTGGTGGATGGCGCCTTGCCGGGGTCCAGACCCCAGATGCGGAACCACGGTTGGCCGAGGAGCTTGCCCACAAGGTCGTGCAGGGCGATGTCTACCGCCGCCTTGGCCGCGCTGTCGCCGGGCGAAAGGGAATCCACGTATGATAGGATTTCTTCCAGCTGGAAGGGATCGCTGAACCGGCCGAGATCCACCTTCTGCAGGAAGGCGCATACGCTCTCCACGCTCTGCCCGAGGTAGGGGGGCATGGAGGCCTCGCCGTAGCC
>CAMJJO010000035.1 GCA_946406095.1 uncultured Bacteroidales bacterium
CGGCAGCGCACCCTCACAGAGGGATCTGCCAGCAGCCAGGCTTTTCGCACCTTCAGCCTGTACGGCACGCTGATTTCCTTCGACCACTTGTGAATATGCAGATAGAGGGTGTTCCCCTTTCTGGTGGCGTACCCGAAAGGCAAAAACGGGAATGGAGAGGCCTCGGTGCCGTAAATCGCCTCGCCGTTCACCTTCATCCAGGCCCCAATTGCCATCAAATTATCCCTGCATATCTGAGGGATGCTGCCGTATTTGTCCGGGCCTATGTTCAAGAGAAGATTTCCCCCCTTTGCTCACGATTTCCGAGAGCTTGCGGATGAGTTCTCCGGAGCTTTTCCAGTTGTCGTCGTAGGCGCAGTATGCCCAGTGGCGGTTCATGGTCATGCAGGTCTCCCAGATCCTTCCGGGGTATCCGGTCGCGGGGATGAACTGCTCCGGGGTCACCACGTCCCCCTTCATCCCGCCGCCCATGCGGTTGTTCAGGATTATATTGGGATATGCGCGGACCTTGTCGTAGAAGAGCCTGGCCTCGTCCGGAGTTATGTCCCCGCCCTGGTCGAACCAAACTATATCCACGTTGGGGATGCGTGTCAGGAGTTCGTCCACCTGCGGGAGCGCAATATTCTTGAGGTAGGCCTCCCTGCTCCCTTTGTGGGCCGGATCCCAGGCGCAGCCGTTCGCGCCGGGATGATACCAGTCCAACATGTGGGAGTAGTAGAAACCGAAATGCAGCCCCTGTGCCTTGCATTCCGAGGCGATGGCTGCAATGATATCTTTCCCGTATGGAGATGCGTCCACTATGTTGTAGCCGCTTGCATCGGAGTCGTACATGGCAAAACCGTCGTGATGCTTGGCAGTGACTACCATATATTTCTGCCCCGCTTCCGCTGCGAGCGAAACCCAGTCGGCGGCATCGAAGCGTACAGGATTGAAACGTTTTGCCAGGGCAGAATACTCCTTGATAGGAATCTGCTTGCTGTGCATCATCCATTCTCCGCCGTCGGTCTTGTCGCCGTAGATGCCGGCGAGTTCGGTGTAGATGCCCCAGTGGATGAACATGCCGAACTTGGCATCCCGGAACCATTCCATCCGTTCCGGAACCTCAGAGGCATCTCCGGCCGGTTCAGGAGCGGGGGCATTCTTGCAGCAGATGGCCGCAGCGGCAATCAGGCAGAGGGCTATTTTCCGAGGAAACATACGATGCCGTCCAGGTCGTCTTTCGCGAACACCCGCTGCTCGCCGGAGGCCAGATTCTTTATCTGCACCGTCCCGGCCGCGGCTTCGTCAGCCCCGCAGATGCTCAGGAACGGGATTGACTTCCTGTCGCAATGGTCGAACTGCTTCTTGAGTTTGGCGGAATCCGGATAGATCTCCACGGAAATGCCCCTGGAGCGCAGTGCAGCGGCGACAGGCAGAACATACCTGACTTCCTCCGCTCCCATATTCGCGAACAGCAGCACAGTGGCCGAACGGAGGTCGGCAGGGAACTTGTCCAGCCCCTTCAGCACGTCGTAGATGCGGTCGGCGCCGAAGGAGATGCCCACTCCGGACATGTCCGGCAGCCCGAAGATGCCGGTGAGATTGTCGTAGCGGCCGCCACCGCAGATGCTTCCGATCTGCCAGTCGAGAGCCTTGACCTCGAAGATGGCTCCGGTATAGTAATTGAGCCCGCGGGCAAGCGAAAGGTCCATTTCCACCGGCACGGCCACGCCGGCGGCGGATATCAGCCCGAAGAGTTCCTCGAGCTCGTCGAGGCCGCGCAGGCCGGTCTCGGATGCTATGCCGGATGCCGATGCACCGCCGAATAGCCCGCGCATGGCGGCAAGCTTCTCCGCCACGGAACCGGACAGCCCGAGAATCTGCTCCACGACGGCTATCGCGCTGTCGGTCAGGCCCTTTTCGCGCATTTCGTCCTTCACCGCATTCAGGCCGATCTTGTCCAGCTTATCTATGGCGACAGTGATGTCCACCACCTTGTCGGGTGCGCCGCAGATCTCCGCGAGGCCTGTGAGGACCTTCCTGTTGTTGATCTTCAGCGCCACGCGAATGCCCAGCAACGCGAACACGCGGTCCACTATCTGCACCAGCTCCAGCTCGTTCAACTGGGATTTCGACCCGATCACGTCCACATCGCACTGGTAGAACTCGCGGTAGCGGCCCTTCTGGGGACGGTCCGCACGCCATACCGGCTGGATCTGGAAACGCTTGAAGGGGAAGGAGATTTCGTTCTGATGCTGCACCACGAAGCGTGCGAAAGGCACCGTGAGGTCGTAGCGCAAGCCCTTCTCGGGGGCCTGGTCGGCCTTTTCGCCACTGTTCTGCACGCGGAACAGCAGTTTGTCGCCCTCGTCGCCGTATTTGCCGAGGAGGGTGGAGAGGGTCTCCATCGCCGGGGTCTCTATCTGCGCGTATCCGAAGGTGCGGAAGACGCTCTTTATGGTGTCGAAAATGTAATTTCTCTCAGCCATTTCCTGCTGGGAGAAGTCTCTCATTCCTTTAGGTATCGAAGGTTTGTTTGCCATAGAATGCAAAGTTAGCAAGATTTGTCGATTAGTTCCAATTCCAGCCTCCACCCGGGGCGGCCGGAAACGCTTCCGCGCTTGCCGATGAACACCCTGCCTCCAACCTGCCTGCCAGAAGAAATCGTCTCCCAGAGGTTGTCCAGGGCTGTTTCGGTGAGGGCCGCTGGCTCCACCAGACGGAAGAGCACATAGCGCGGATGCTTCAGCGTCAGAAGCTTTTTGATATTGATGAAGCGCCCGTCCGACACCGAATCCCTCACGGAAAGGAAGTATTCATCGGCGATGTCATCGGTCTGGCGGATATGCTCCATATCGGTGGCGAGGGTCCGCAGCAAAGAAGGGTTCAGTTCCTTCAGCACCGGCAGCACCTCGGCGCGCAGGCGGTTGCGTTTGTGCACGGGAGATGCATTGCTGCTGTCCTCGCGCCAGGGCAGTCCGCGCTCTTCCATCCACGCCCGGATATCTTCCCGGGAGATGCCCAGCAGGGGGCGGAGGATGATGCCGTGGCTTTCCATTCCCCGGAGCCCCCGGGTGCCGGCGCCGCGGAGCATGTTCAGGAAGAAGGTCTCGGCGTTGTCGTCGGCGTTGTGCGCCACCGCCACCTTGTCGAAGCCTTCCTCGCGGCAGAGCTCCCCGAACCAGGCATAGCGCAGGTCGCGGGCGGCCATCTCTATGCTGAGGTGCCCTTCGGCGGCATAAGCGGCTGTGTCGAAGCGCTTAACGAACAGATGCATCCCCTTTCGGGAGCACCATTCGCGAACGAACTCCTCATCGCCGTCAGACTCGGCCCCGCGAAGGCAGAAGTTGCAGTGGGCAACAGCGAAAGAGGCCCCCGGAAACAGTTCGGGAGCCCTTTCGGCCATATACATCGAATCGATGCCGCCGCTGACTGCAAGCAGCACCTTCATTATTTCTTGGAGCTGATGGTGTAGGAGAATCCGATCTCGAAGAATTCCTTGAACTGGATGGTGCGGAATCCGGTAGGATGGTCCTCGTTGGTAATCAGCACGGTGTCGTCGTAGATGAGGTTGGTGGAGAAGGTGAGGGTGAAGAACTTCGCCAGCTTCCAGAACACTTTGTTATCCCAGTTCACGCGGAGGTTCTGCGGATTGTGCAGGTAGTTGGAGAAGAGCACCAGCTGAGTGGTGTACTTGAGGTTGTCGTTCACCGTGAAGTTGATATCCGTCTTCACCTGGGCACCAAGTTCGAAACGGGAGCTCTTATAGCTTACGCCGTCGTCGAGGAGCTCCATTCCGTAGGTCTTGCGGAGAGCCTCCTCCTGCACGATTACAAATCCACCCGTGAGAGGGGAGACGTTCACCGAGATCCAGGGCTTCGGGGTCCACAGGAGACCGATACCGAGGGTGGAATAGGCAGGGGAGAGAAGGCCGGATTTCAACTCGCGGGCAGCGAGCCAGTCGGCCTTGGTGGGTTCTCCGGTGGCCACGTTGGGAGTGCCGTACTTGTAGTTGTTGTCGATCTGGGTCTTGAAGTCGAAGTTGGCGGAATAGCTCAGGTGACGGATGGGAGTCTCATAGCCCCACTTGGACTCGAAATAGATGCGGTCCTTCACTTTCTGGAGGATGGGCTTGTCGTCGGAGTAGAGGAAGCCGTAGTCCACCTGCAGGCGATTGTTCCATATCATCTTCTCCTTGGCATAGTTGGCGTTGGCATCCAGGTAGCCGGTCATGGTGTAGTTGTCGTTACCACCGGCAGCCCAGTCCCTGAGCTTGGTCTGTGCAAAGTTGAGGTTGGTCATCAGGGATTTGGTCCAGTATACGGGCTTTGGCTGGGGAGCCTCTTCCTGAGGAGCCTCCGCAATGGCTGCGGCGGCTTCTGCGGCTGCCTTCTGGGCATCGTCCTGTGCATATGCGCCGAGGCTCACGAGAGCTGCTGCGGCAAAAATCAATATCTTTTTCATAAACTTCTGATTAATAAGCTATTGCAAATACTACGCGGCCCTTGGAAGGCTTGCCGGAGAAGATGTCTTTGCCCTCCTCTTCGCAAACGCAGCTGTCCACGGGGATGCAGCGTATGGTGGCCTTGGTGGCGTCCTTGATTGCCTGCTCGGTCTCGGCAGTGCCATCCCAGTGGCAGAGCAGGAATCCGCCCTTCTGGATCTCGGTCTGGAACTCTTCCCAACTATCGCACTTGCGGATGTTGGCATCCCGGAACGCGAGGGCCTTGTCGTAGATGTTCTGCTGAATCTTGGCGAGCAGATCCTCGATGTAGGCGTCGACGCCTTCGAGGCTGACGGTTGCCTTTTCCAGAGTGTCCCTGCGGGCAACTTCCACGGTGCCGGCGGCCAGGTCGCGGGCTCCGAGGGCCACGCGCACGGGCACTCCCTTGGCCTCCCATTCGGCAAACTTGAATCCGGGGCGGAGGGTGTCGCGGTCATCCACTTTTACGCTCACTCCCTTGGCCTCGAGGGCCTTCTTGATGGATTCGAACTTGGAAATGACTGCATCGTGCTCTTCGTCGGTCTTGAAGATGGGGACCATCACCACCTGGATGGGGGCGAGGACCGGAGGAAGAACGAGGCCGTTGTCGTCGCTGTGGGCCATTATGAGGGCGCCCATCAGGCGGGTGCTCACGCCCCAGGAGGTTGCCCATACATACTCGAGGCCGCCTTCCTTATTGGCGAACTGCACGTCGAAGCTCTTGGCGAAATTCTGCCCGAGGAAGTGGGATGTGCCGGCCTGCAGGGCCTTTCCATCCTGCATCATGGCCTCGATGGTGAGGGTGTCGAGGGCGCCTGCAAAGCGCTCGTTCGGGCTCTTGTGGCCGACTATCACCGGCAGTGCCATGGTTTCGCGGGCGAACTTGGCATACACCTGCACCATCTGCTTCGCCTTTGCCTGGGCCTCTTCGGCCGTGGCGTGTGCGGTATGGCCTTCCTGCCAGAGGAATTCGGCGGTGCGGAGGAAGGGACGCGTGCGCATCTCCCAGCGGACCACGTTGCACCACTGGTTGCAGAGGATGGGCAGATCCCTCCAGCTCTTGATCCAGTTTTTATATACGCTCCAGATAATGGTTTCGGAAGTGGGACGCACGATGAGTTCCTCTTCGAGCCTGGCGTCCGGGTCCACCACCACGCCCTTTCCGTCCGGATCGTTCATCAGGCGATGATGGGTCACCACCGCGCATTCCTTTGCGAATCCGGCCACGTGCTCGGCCTCGCGGCTGAAGAAGGATTTGGGGATGAAAAGGGGGAAGTAGGCGTTCTGGACGCCGGTTTCCTTGAATGCCTTGTCGAGGATGGACTGCATCTTCTCCCATATTGCATAGCCATACGGCTTGATGACCATGCAGCCGCGCACGGCCGACTGCTCGGCCAGGTCTGCCTTGACTACGATGTCGTTGTACCACTGGGAATAATTTTCCGCTCTGGGTGTAATCTCTTTTGCCATAAAAAACTTATGAAAATACTGCGTTTTTTTACGATATTTGCATCTAATATATAAACAGAAGTATTTTGAACCCCTGTATCAGACGGTGCAAATATACAAAAATTAAAAGAGATTGGATTATGGCACGCAGAGCGATATTCACATTGGCACTCGCAATACTTGCAGTTTCCTGCGGGGTATCCGGCGAGTACGGTGCCGTGCAGAAATTCCAGGACGGCATATACTATAAGGGTTTCGACAAAGACATGCAGGTGGCCGAGCCGCTTTCCGAGGAGGATTTCCAGCGCCTCGCCGCAGAGCAGATCAAGAAAGAGCAGCAGGGCCGCAGGGACACTCTCGTGGTGATAGCGGAAGATCCCTACAGCTGGGGCTGGAGTTGGTACCGCCCGTACTTCGGCTGGTATGGTGGCTGGCACCGTGGCTGGTATGGCGGCTGGTATGGCGGTTGGAACTATGGCTGGGGCGGATGGTATGACCCCTGGTACAACCCTTATTATTACGGCAGTTACTATTCCTGGTACTACGATCCCTGGTATTATGGCGGATGGTACGATCCCTGGTATGGCCCGCACTATTGGGGAGGCTATTACGGCCACTATGCCCACAGCTATTACAACGAGAATTTCTACCATTATCGCGGTGCTTCCCGCTCCGAGGTCAAGGGTGGCAACAATGTCAACTCCAGAGGTATGGGAAGCCTGAGCACCGGGCGTTCCGGCGCATCCTCCTTCTCCCGCAGCGGTGTGTCCGGAGTTTCCGGTTCAACCACCGGGTCTGTCTATTCCAGAGGGTCAGGTGCCAAGAGCACCGTTTCCGGGCCCACCAGCGGTTCCACTTATTCCAGAAGTTCCGGCAGCTACTCCAGAAGTTCCGGTTCCGGGAGTTCCTCCAGATCAAGCAATTATTCCCGTAGCAGTTCCGGCCGCAGCAGCTATTCAACTTCCTCCGGCTCCGACAGTTACTCCCGCAGCAGCTCCTCCAGCAGCCGCAGTTCCTCCAGCAGCAGCTATTCCCGCAGCAGTTCCTCTTCCAGCAGTTCCAGCTATGGCGGAAGCCGTGGAAGCAGCGGCGGCGGATATAGCGGAGGCGGCAGCTCAAGTTCCAGCCACAGCGGTGGCGGCGGTGGCGGTGGCCGCAGCGGCAGATAGTTTCATTTGAAAACAGAAAGGCAATGAAAAAGATTATATTAACTCTCGCGTCCCTGATGCTCATCGCATCTCTGGCTGACGGCCAGACGATGATGGACGCCCTGACGTTCAGCCAGACCAATTATTATGGTACGGCCCGGACGATGGGCATGGGCAATGCAGTCACTGCGATTGGAGGGGACCTCGGCACGGTCAACGTCAACCCTGCCGGCGGAGCGGTTTCGGCCTACTCCCAGTTCACCGTTTCCTCCGGGTGGACGACTTCTTCCAGCACATCGGCTTATGCGGCGTCTTTCGATTCTTACGATGCCGTGCAGTCCTTCACCGGGGCGTTCGACAACCGCAAGACCAGAATGACCATCCCGAACATAGGTTTCAACATGTATTTCGAGACCGGCAACCGTTACGGTGTGCTGGGGTGGAATTTCGGATTCATCGTCAACCGCTCGCAGACTTATACCAACATCTTCTCCGCATCCGGCCTGGAGGGTCATACTTCCATGACCGGGGCCCTCGCCACATTCGCCAATGGCATGCCAGGGGACATCATCGGGGACAGTAACAACATGTTCGACTCGGATTATGCCTGGAATTCCATCTGCGCATACAACGGCGGCCTCATCAACTACAAGTCCGATGTCCAGAGTTACTTCGGCTCGGCCGAAACCGTGACTCCCGCCGGCACCGGATACAATTACGAGATGCTCGGGTGGCTCCGCCAGAACATAGGCACCACCACCATCGGCTCCAGGAACGACATGGTGCTGAATTATGGCGCCAACATCGACAACCGCCTCTTCCTCGGCTTCAGCCTTGGCATTCCGATGATCAATTACAACTATTCCGAGTACTACAACGAGGTTGCCCAGGATCCCGCGGATTTCCCCGTCGTTCCCGAGTACTACTCATCCAACAGCAAGAGTTACGTTCAGGGCAAGCCCACCAACTATCTGGGCAGCACCTACAAATACAACTATTACTCCGAGATCTCCGGCATAAATGCCAAGCTGGGCGTCATCTGGCTTCCTACCGACGGCCTCCGCCTCGGCGCAGCTTTCCAGACTCCGACCGCCCTGACCATCAATGAACGCTGGTATATCGACGTGAGCTCCGAGTTCCAGGATGCATCCCAGAATGCAGATGCCAGTTCTCCCGATGCCACCGCCGAGTATAACTTCCGCGCTCCTTACAGCGCCAACTTCGGCCTGGCCTACACTCTCGGGCGTTCCGGCCTCATCAGCTTCGACTATGAGCTGACGGACTTCAGCGTGATGAAGTTCAGCGAGCCCTACGTGGATGCCTCCTACACCTACACAGATCCTTTCTACCGTGTGAACCGCCTGAACAAGCTGTTCTGCGGAGTGCAGCATAGCATCAGGGTCGGCGCTGAATTCCGTGTGCTGCCCAGCTTCTCGCTCCGCGCCGGGTTCAACATGAGCACAAATCCCCAGCGTCATTATACCGATAACACCGGAGTGATGGTGGATGCCGCTGAATACGATTCCTGGTTCGAGGATTTCGAAAGCGGAAAATACACTCTGGTGGATGGCTCGGCCGAATACCTTAAAGACAACGTGACGTCCGTATCCTTCGGTGCAGGTTATTCTTCCCCCGGGGCTTTCTTTGCGGATATCGCCTTCAGGCGCACTTCGCTCCCGGACACACGTTACAGCCCTTACAGCACATACCTCAACCATACGGTCGGAGGAAAAGTTTACGACATAGTATCCCCGCAGGTCAAAACCAGCAATTCCCTGTTCGACGCGGTGATCACAATTGGATGGAGATTTTAAATGATGGAGTTGACAGCCAAGCAGTTAGCTGACATTCTTCGGGGCACCGTAGACGGCGACCCCGAAGTGCGTATTACAACATTCGCCAAAATAGAGCACGGCAAGCCCGGTGCACTCAGTTTTTATGCCAATCCCAAGTACGAGCAGTACGTCTACACCAGCAAATCGAGCATACTGCTTGTGAATTCCGATTTTGTGCCCAAGCAGGAGGTCGGCCCCACGATGGTGCGTGTGGAGAACGCGTACAATGCCGTGGCCGAACTCTTGAAATACGTGTCGGACCAGCGCCGTATGTATAAGCGCCGCCGCGCCTGCGGATGCAAGGTCGCCTGGAGTGCAAAGATGGGCAAAAAGGTCTCCGTCGGGGCCCGAACCATCATCGGAAAGAATTGCAAGATAGGGGATTACGGCATTATCCACGAGAATGTCACCATTGGCGATGGCACCGTCATCGGGCATCATTGCATCATCTATCCCGGCGTGGTTGTCTACCCGGGAATGGTGATAGGGGACAACGTGATACTTCATGCCAACTGCGTCATCGGTTCGGACGGCTTCGGAAACGCACCTCAGCCGGACGGCACTTGGAAAAAGATCGAGCACCTGGGCAATGTGGTGATAGGCAATGACGTGGAAATCGGATCCTGCACCACCGTGGACAGGGCCGAGATGGAATCCACCATCATAGGCAACGGCGTACGCATCGACAATCTCTGCCAGATAGCCCACAACGTGGTGGTGGGAGATAATACCGTGATGGCCGCGCAGTGCGGCATAGCAGGTTCCACCGTCATCGGCAAAAACTGCATTCTGGCAGGCCAGGTTGGCGTAATGGGGCATATCAAGATTGCCGACAACACCACCGTAGGAGCCCAGGCCGGAATCGCCGGCCCGGTGCGCAAGAGCGGCCAGGTCCTGCTCGGCTCTCCGGCCATTCCGCATATGACCTACATGCGCAGCTACGCAAAGTTCAAACAGGCCGGCGGCGAGTAAATTAAGGGATAATCAAAATTATTGTTATCTTTGCGGGCTATTATGAAAGAACGTACCCTCAGCAAGAGTTATAATTTCGAAGGAAAAGGCCTTCATACCGGAGCCTGTTCACATATGAAAATCACCCCGGCGGAGTCCGGGACGGGAATAATCTTTATCCGCACCGATCTTGGAGTGGAGATTCCCGCGCTTGCCGAGAACGTACACAACACCGCCCGCTGCACCGTCATCTCCAAAGGTGAAGCTATCGTTTCTACCATCGAACATTTGATGTCCGCATTCACCGGCCTCGGCATAGACAATGCCAGGGTCGAGATCGACAATGTGGAAGTTCCCATTCTGGACGGCAGCGCCCGCTATTTCGTGGAGGCATTCGCCGCCGACGGTCTTGTGGAGCAGGATGCCGAGCGCAAGTATTTCGAGATTCCCGAGGTTATCGAGGTCAAGCACGAGCCGACCGGTTCCTGGGTGCGCATCGAGCCTGCCGACCATCTCTCCTACGATGTCACAGTGGATTTCAATTCCCACGTGCTCGGAGTGCAGACAGCACATTGGGACGAGACCGTGGACTACGCTTCCGAGATAGCCAACTGCCGCACTTTCTGCTTCTTCCACGAGGTTCAGTACCTGGCAAGCCAGGGCCTCGTAAAGGGGGGAGACGTAGACAATGCGATAGTGGTGGTGGAGCATCCGGTGACGGACGATGTCATCGCCCACATGGCGGAGCTTTTCAATCAACCGAAACTGACAGTTACTCCCGAAGGATACCTCAGCAATCTGGTGCTGAACTTCCCGGATGAATGCGGGCGGCACAAGATGCTGGACCTCATCGGAGACATAAGGCTCGCGGGAGGTTATCTCCGGGCCCATATAAGCGCGTACAAACCTGGCCATACCATTAACACCAATGCGGCCAAGGCCGTTCAGAAATTGATTTGAGATTATGGCAACAATTCATCCTCTTGCCTGCGTAAGCCCCCTCGCCAAGCTCGGCGAGCACGTTGAAGTAGGCCCCTATGCCTTCATCGATGCGAATGTCGAGATAGGCGACTATACGAAAGTTCATCCCCACGCAACCATATTCCCCTATGTGAAGATAGGAGAGCATTGTGAGGTTTTCCCCGGTGCCGTCGTGGGCGCCATCCCCCAGGACCTCAAGTTCGACGGAGAGATAACTTTTGTGGAGATAGGCAATTATGTGACTATCCGTGAGTGCGCCACCATCAACCGCGGCACCAAGGCCAGCGGCAAGGGCGTCACCAAGATCGGAGACCACACCCTGATAATGTCTTACGTGCACGTTGCGCACGACTGCACCGTCGGCAACCACTGCATCCTCGTCAGTTATGTCGGTATCGCCGGCGAGACCGATGTCGATGACTGGGCCATCCTCGGAGGCAGCACCGTAGTGCATCAGTTCACCCATATCGGCAAGCACGCCATGATCGGCGGAGGCAGCAAGATCAACAAGGACATCCCTCCTTATTCCCTCTGCGGCCGCGAGCCCGTCTGCTATGCCGGCGTGAACCTGGTAGGCCTGCGCCGCCGCGGATTCGACAGCGACACCATCCGCAACATCAAGGATATCTACGATATGCTTTATTTCCAGGGCTATAACATCTCGGACGCCTGCGCGCGAATCCAGCTCGGATTCCCGGACAGCCCCGAGAAGGACGAGATCCTGACCTTCATCCGCAATTCCAAGCGCGGCATAGTGCGCGGAAGCGACAGCCGCGAAAAGGTAATCATAGAGTAGTGCTGCTTACGACGGCATACTTCCCTCCAATAGAATACTTCGCATTGCTCGCGAAGTATTCTGTTGTTTATATGGAGGCCTGCGAGAACTATCAGAAGCAGAGCTGGCGCAATCGCTGCCGCATCCTGACAGCCAACGGCCCGGAGGCGCTGAACGTGCCTATGGTGCACGAGAACGGCACTTTCTCACTGCCAATCAAGGAGATACGGGTGGAATACACCACGCCCTGGGTCCAGCGTACGGAGCGCGCGGTGGAATCTGCCTACAGTTCTTCGCCCTTCTTTATTTATTATAAGGATGAGTTGTTTGCGATCCTGGATTCCCATCCTGCCACCCTCTGGGAACTCAACCGCCGCATCATAGATTTCTTCTGCGCCAAGATCGGCATCGCCCCGGAGATCCGGGAGACCACGTTATTCGATCCGGCAGAAATAACCGATATCCATCCGAAGAGGGCGAATACCATATTGCGGGACCTGGGCCTGGAGCGGCCCTACTGGCAGGTTTTCAGGGAGAAGTTCGGCTTTGTGCCGGGCCTGTCGATAATGGACCTGCTGTTCAACGAAGGCCCTGAATCCATCTGCTGGCTGCGATAAGCAGACGGCCTGGAATGGTGCCGACACCGAAAATGTGGACACCGCCACCGCCATTCACTCCCATTTTCTTGCGTAATTCGTCGCTGGAAAGCGGCAGTGCACGGGCGGTGACGCCGGCGTCGGGCCAGCGGGTGGCAAAGTCGCGCATGGCCGCCTTCCCGAAAGGTGCAACTTCCTGGATTTCAAACCATTTGCCCAGGCCTTCCAGTTCGGGAACTGTATTGTCGGATATATATAGATGTGCGTCCGGCCCAATTTTCCGGATGCCGAACTTCTCGCCTATCAGTCTGAATGCTCCGCTCTTGGCAAGTGCCGGCCCGGGTTCGAACAGCAGCTGGCCGGCTTCCGGCATGGCGGAGATGAATGCCGGCGTGGCTGCTTTTTCCTGGCTGACGGTAAAGCGCAGAGGGCCTGCGACTATCGTCGTTTCACCGGCAAATCCCGGTTCCATCAGAAGCAGCAGTTCCTTGCATTCGCCATCCGCCTCCACTATATGCAATTCCTTGACGCAGTGGAACTTGCGCAGCAGCATGCTGATGTCTGCCATGGGGGAGAGCTTGAGCATGAGGAGGCATCCCCGCTCCAGGATTATGTCCTGCAGGGCCAGCACGTCCGGCGAGCAGTCTTCCGGCAGAAAGACCTTGCGGCCCCCGGAACGGCGGGCAGGGTCGGCAAAGACCAGATCCGGCTGGAATGAATCCAGCAACCCGGG
>CAMJJO010000036.1 GCA_946406095.1 uncultured Bacteroidales bacterium
CCGGCGCATACTGGCGTGGAGATGAGAAGCGCCAGCAGCTCACCCGTATCTACGGCATCACCTTCCCCAAGAAGAGCATGCTGGACGAGTATCTGGTGCTGCTGGAAGAGGCCAAGAAGCGCGACCACCGCAAGCTCGGCAAGGAGATGGGTCTTTTCACCTTCTCCAGCCGTGTGGGTATGGGTCTGCCTCTCTGGCTTCCCAAGGGTGCGGTACTCCGCTATCAGCTGGAGACCTTCCTGCGCGCAAAGCTCCAGGAATACGGATATCTCCAGGTGGTGACTCCCCACATCGGGAGCAAGCAGCTCTATGTGACCTCCGGGCACTGGGCCAAGTACGGAAAGGATTCCTTCCAGCCCATCAAGACCCCCCAGGAGGGAGAGGAATATATGCTGAAGCCGATGAACTGCCCTCACCACTGCGAAATCTACGCATCCTCGCCCCACTCCTACAAGGAACTGCCTATACGTCTCGCCGAGTTCGGCACAGTCTACCGTTACGAGCAGAGCGGTGAGCTCCACGGCCTTACCCGCGTGCGCAGCTTCACCCAGGATGACGCCCACATGTATGTGCGTCCGGACCAGCTCAAGGACGAGTTCAAGAAGGTCATCGACCTGATCCAGTATGTGTTCAAGGTCTTCAAGTTCGACAAGTTCAAGGCCCAGATCTCGCTCCGCGACAAAGTCAACCGCGAGAAGTACATCGGCAGCGAAGAGAATTGGGAGAGGGCCGAAAGGGCTATCATCGAGTCCTGCGAAGAAAAGGGTCTGCCCGCAAAGATCGAATATGGCGAAGCTGCATTCTATGGCCCCAAACTCGACTTCATGGTGAAGGATGCTCTCGGCCGCGAGTGGCAGCTCGGCACCATCCAGGTGGACTACAACCTCCCCGAGCGCTTCGAACTCGAATATATCGACGCCGACGGTAGCAAGAAACGCCCCATCATGATCCACCGTGCTCCCTTCGGAAGCATAGAGCGTTTCACCGCCGTGCTGCTTGAGCACACTGCCGGTCATCTGCCCGTATGGCTTGCGCCCGAGCAGGTTAAAGTGCTGCCAATCAGCGAGAAATTTGAAAATTATGCAAAAAAAGTTTGCGATTTGCTAAATAATTCCGAAATTCGCGCTTCCATAGACGCCCGCAACGAGACGCTCGGCAAGAGAATCAGGGACATAGCCCAGTTCAGAGTGCCTCTGCTTGTGGTTGTCGGGGAAAAGGAAGAAGCCGACGGCACCGTCTCTGTCCGCAGGGAAGGTGTGAACGTGGGCACTATGAGTGCGGAAGATTTTGTTAAATATGTTAAATCAGCAGTAGCTGAAGAATTATCCTAGATGCCAGGACCTTACAGACCGAAGCCTTCAGGCTTCAAAAAAGCTCGCAAGCCCGACCCGCGCCTCGCACAGAAGCGCGACGAGAACGAGTCGCCCATCAACGAGCAGATAACCGCCCCGCAGGTGCGCCTTGTGGGAGATAACATTCCCGAGCAGGGAATATATCCCCTTGCCAAAGCCCTTGCGCTAGCAGACGAGCTGGAGCTCGATCTGGTCCTCATCAGCGATAAGGCCGATCCGCCGGTGTGCAAGATTCTGGACTACCAGAAGTATCTCTACCAGCAGAAAAAGAAGGCCAAGGAGATGAAATCGAACTCCGCGAAGGTTGTGATGAAGGAGATAAGGTTCGGCCCCAACACCGACGAGCACGACTTCCAGTTCAAACTGAAGCATGCTCAGGAGTTTCTCCAGGAGGGCTCCAAGGTCAAGGCCACCATCTTCTTCCGCGGCCGTTCCATCATGTTCAAAGACCAGGGCGAGAAGCAGCTGCTCCGTTTTGCGGTAGAGCTGGAGGAGTTCGGCCGGGCCGAGAACATGCCTACGCTCGAGGGCAAACGCATGCACATCATGATTGCCCCGGTTAAAAAGAAATAGTCCGCAGTGTTGCGGTAATGTATATTTATTATTAAAAACAACAAAACAATGGCAAAACTTAAGACCAATTCCGGTGCCAAAAAGCGTTTCACGCTTACCGGGTCGGGAAAAATCAAGAGGAAGCACGCTTACCACAGCCACATCCTCACCAAGAAGACCAAGAAACAGAAGAGAAATCTTGATCATTTCGCCATCCTCGACAAAGTCGATGAGAAGCGAGTAAAAGAAATGTTGGTTCTCTAAAAAAAGTATGAATTATGCCTAGATCAGTCAACTCAGTCGCCTCCAGGGCGCGCCGCAAGAAGATTCTCAAGAGAACCCGCGGTAATTTCCTCTCCAGAAAGAATGTCTGGACCGTAGCAAAGAACACTTACGAAAAAGGTCTCACCTATGCTTATCGCGACCGCCGTCGCAAGAAAGGCGCATTCCGCGCACTGTGGATCCAGCGTATCAACGCTGCCGCCCGCCAGTACGGCCTCAGCTACTCCCAGTTCATGGGCAAGCTTGCAAAGCAGAACATAGGTCTGAACCGTAAGGTGCTTGCCGACCTTGCAATGAACAACCCCAAGGCGTTCGAAGCAATCATCAATTCCGTAAAGTAAAGTAGAGGGTGAGCCGAAGGAAGAAATTTCGGACCAAGAGCAAGTTCCTGAACTGGATACTTGACTGGTTGGACGCCATACTCTTCGCAGTAGTGGTCGTAACCTTCATAAACATTTTCTTCTTTCAGGCTTTCAAGATACCTTCTTCCTCAATGGAGAGCAGCCTCTACACCGGAGACCATCTCTTCGTGAGCAAATTGACATATGGGCCACGGATGCCCCAGACTCCGCTGACCGTTCCTTTCACGCACAACGTGATCTTTGGAAAAGAGTCGTATTCGACCTCTCTCCAATGGAAATACCGCAGGCTTAAGGGATTCAGGAAAGTAAGAAAGGGAGATATCGTGGTTTTCAACTTCCCGAACGGAGATACCGTTCTGCGCAAAGATCCGGCAGCTGATTATTATATGTTGTCGCGCGCATACGGAAGAGAACAGATCATTGACAGATTAGGCCCTGTGATTGTCCGTCCTGCGGACAAGACAGACCACTACGTGAAGCGTTGCGTCGCTGCTGCCGGCGACACCCTCGAAGTCCGGGACGGGCTGGTTTGGGTGAACGGCGAACAGCAGACAATATGGCCCGGGGTCCAGCTCAGCTACCAGGTGAAAACCAAGAGCGGGGCGCTCAACCCCAAAACCATCGCAAAGCTTGGGCTCAACGCCCGCGAGCTATACTACAACCCCCAGCTCCCCGGTTATCCGGCTATGCCGCTGACCGCAAAGATGCTGGAGGAGGTGAAAAAGCTTTCCTCGGTAGTGGACGTGACGCTCAACATCGACCGCGAAGATACCTTCGTGTGGCCGTACGAGGGCGGATATGGTTGGACAAGGGACGAGTTCGGCCCGCTCTGCATCCCCGCAAAGGGAGCAAGCGTGGAAATAACGGCGGAGACTCTGCCGCTCTACGAACGGATCATCAGGGACTATGAGAAAGGTGACCTGCAGAAAGCAATGGAAGAAGGCAGCTATACTTTCGAACAGGATTACTACTTTATGATGGGAGACAACCGGCACAACTCCCTCGACTCGAGATACTGGGGCTTCGTGCCCGAAGATCACATAGTCGGAAGGCCGGCGATAATATGGCTCTCCACGGATGCGGGACGCAAGTTCCCTTCCAACATAAGGTGGAACAGATTTGGAAAAATAAAATTTTAAAAAGTATAAAACTATGTCAAAGGTTTGTCAAGTAACCGGAAGAAAGAGGATGAAAGGCAACAACGTTGCCCATTCCAAACTGCGCACCAAGCGCGACTTCTCCCTTAACCTCAAGAACAAGAAGTTCTGGAGCGAGGAGGAGCAGAGATTCGTAACTCTTAAAGTGTCCTGCAAGGGTATTCGCGAGATCGAGAAGAACGGTCTGGATGCCACTCTGGCAAAAGCCAAGAAGGCAGGGCTTGTTAACCTTGTTTAAATTATTGAATTATGGCAAAGAAAGCTAAAGGCAACAGGGTTCAGGTCATCCTCGAATGCACTGAGCAGAAAGAAAGCGGTGTTCCCGGAATGAGCCGCTATATCACTACCAAGAACAAGAAGAACACTCCCGACCGCCTCGAGCGCAGGAAATACAATCCTTTCCTCAAGAAGGTCACTGTTCATCGTGAAATCAAGTAAATAAAGGAGATTAAGTTATGGCAAAGAAAGCAGTTGCAACCTTCGCAGCTAAGGCCGGTGCCAAGAGCATGGTCAAGTGCATCCGTATGGAGAAATCTCCCAAGACCGGCGCTTACGTTTTCACTGAGCAGCTTGTCGAGGCTGAGAAAGCAAAGGACTTCTTCGCAAAGAAGTAAGCCTTGGCACTCAGTTTCTTCCAGAAGCTAAGCCGGGCCATTACCGGTAAGTCGAGGGTGGATGATGACACCCTCGACGCTATAGAAGAGGCCCTTATTGAATCCGATATGGGCGTCGATACCACCTTGAAGGTGGTCGACGGCCTGGAGGAAAGGGTCAGCAGAGACCGCTACACCTCGTTCGACGAACTGGTGGGCTATCTGCGAGATGAGATTTCCGCCCTTATCCAAAAGGGCGGAAATTCTGTTGAAATGGATTTCAGCAAAAAGCCCTATGTGATGCTGGTCGTGGGTGTGAACGGAGTAGGGAAGACCACAACCATAGGCAAGCTCGCGCATATGTTCAAGAGCCAGGGCAAGAAGGTTCTGCTGGGTGCAGCGGACACTTTCCGAGCCGCGGCCGTGGACCAGCTCGTGATTTGGGCAGAGCGTGCAGGGGTGGATATAGTCCGTCAGGCGATGGGGTCCGACCCTGCCTCGGTGGCCTTCGACACGGTGAAAGCCGGCGTGGCCAGGGGGGCGGATGTGGTCATCATCGACACAGCCGGGCGTCTTCATAACCGCACGGACCTGATGAACGAACTCACCAAGATAAGGAACGTGTGCGGAAAAGCCCGTGCGGAAGCTCCCGACGAGGTGCTGCTGGTGCTGGATGCCTCCACAGGCCAGAACGCCTTCCAGCAGGCCAAGGAATTCGCCCGCGCGACCAACATCACCTCCATCGCCGTCACCAAGCTGGACGGCACCGCCAAGGGCGGAGTGGTGGTGGGCCTTTCGGACCTTCTCAAGGTGCCCGTGAAGTATATCGGCACAGGAGAGGGCATCGAAGACATAAAATTATTCGACAAGGAGGAATTCGTCGCCTCCCTGTTCAACCCGGAAGATTTGAAATAAGATATGAAAGTTTCTTACAATTGGCTCAAGGATTATCTTGAGATGGATCTTACCCCGGCACAGGTGGCCGAGGCCATGACTTCTATCGGCATCGAGGTAGACAGCCTCGAAGAGCAGGAAGAGATTCCCGGCGGGCTTGCCGGCGTGGTGGTCGCCAAGGTCGTGGAGTGCGAGCCGCACCCCGATTCCGACCATCTGCATATCACTAAGGTGGATGCAGGCACGGGCGAGCTGCTGCAGGTCGTGTGCGGTGCGCCGAATGTGGCGGCCGGCCAGAAAGTGCTCTTCGCCCAGATTGGCACCGTCCTGCCCGGCGATTTCAAGATCAAGAAGAGCAAGATCCGTGGAGTCGAGAGTCTGGGAATGATCTGCGCCGAGGATGAACTTGGCATCGGATCCAGCCACGAAGGCATAATGGTGCTTCCGGAGGATGCTCCCGTGGGCACACCCGCGAGGGACTGGCTGCACCTCAAAACAGAAGCCGTCATTGAGTATGAGATTACTGCCAACCGTGTGGATGCGGCATCGCATATCGGAGTAGCTCGCGACATCTATGCATATCTGAAATATCATAATCTTCCCGGCAAACTGACTTATCCTATGGCCGCTGGCACAAAAGCGGCCTGCTCCGCGTCGCAAAGCGACCCTGTACGGGAAAATGCTCCGCAGTCCGATTGTGCCAGCGGCGCAATCTCTGTGGAGGTTCCGGACAGCGACGGAGCACCGCGCTATTGCGGGCTGACCATCAAGGATGTCAAAGTAGGCCCGTCGCCGGAGTGGCTTCAGAAAAAACTCCTCAGCATCGGCCTCCGTCCCATCAATAATGTGGTGGATATCAGCAACTTCATCCTCTTTGAGCTGGGGCAGCCTCTGCATTCCTTCGACGCCGGAAAGATAGGCGGACGCAAGGTGGTGGTGCGACGCGCCGCGGAAGGGGAGGTCATACGCACCCTGGACGGAGTGGATCATAAGCTCTGCGCGAAAGATATGGTAATCGCTGACGTCGAGCGCCCGATGTGCATCGCCGGCGTGTTCGGTGGCGAGGACAGCGGAGTGACCGAGACAACGACCGAGGTCTTCCTCGAGAGCGCTTATTTCGATCCCGGTTCCATCCGCCGCACTTCCAAGACCCAGGGCCTGCAGACTGATGCATCCTTCCGCTTCGAGCGTGGAGCGGATCCGGATATGCCGCCTTACGCCCTCAAGCGCGCCGCCCAGCTCATCTGCGAGCTCACCGGCGGCAAGGTTGTTGGCGATCCCGTCGAAATCTACCCCAATCCCATCGAGCGCAAGCGCATCGAGTTGGATTACGACCGCATCGAGGCCTTCATCGGCCAGAAGATCGGCCACGAGAATATCGACCGAGTGCTGGAAGCCCTCCAGTATAAGTTCATCAGCAAGGACGGCGCCAAGGCGGTAGTGCTGGCACCCAGCTATATGATAGACGTCTACCGTGAATGCGATGTGGTGGAGGAAATCCTCCGCATCCACGGCTACAACAACATCGACCTGCCTCATCATATGAAGATGAGCGTGTCGGCATCTCCGACCCCGCAACCCGAAGCCATCCGCAATCAGATATCCAACTTCCTGGCTGCCAATGGCTTTGCCGAGACGATGAACAACTCCCTCACCAAGGCAGATTACTACAAAGATCTCAAGACTTTCCCCGCCGAGAGGCTCGTGCACATAGTCAACCCCCTCAGCTCCGACCTGAACGTGATGCGCCAGACGCTGATACTGAACGGCCTGGAGGTAATCGCATACAATGCCAACCGGCAGATCTCCCGCATCAAGACTTTCGAGTACGGTTCTGTCTATCAGCGCCTTCCGGAATTGAGTGGAGAGACCCTCGAGGGCTATGAGGAGCATCCCTGCTTCGCGATGTTCATCAGCGGAGCACCCGAGAAGAACTGGAAGAATCCTGCCGGAAAGGGAGATTTCTACCAGCTCAAAGGCTATCTGGAGCTTCTTGTCCGCCGTTATGGCGCAGATCTCTATCAGATGGGCACCGAGGCCGCGCCGGCAGACATCTTCTCCGAAGGCACGATCTACACCCTTCCCGGCGGAAAGCAGCTTGCAGTGATCGGAGTGATCAATCCCGCTCTTGCCCGCAAGTTCGGCGTGAAACAGCAGGTGGTTGCCGCGGAAATCAACTGGAAGACTCTCTTCACCCTCGTAAAGCGGGATAAGGTTGCCTTCAAGGAAATGCCCAAGTTCCCCGAGGTGCGCCGCGACCTGGCCCTGCTTCTGGACGAAAACGTGAAATATGCCGACCTCCGTGCCGCTGCATTCAAGAATGCGAAGAAACTCCTCAAGCAGGTGAGTCTCTTCGACGTATACCGTGGCGACAAGATTCCTGCCGGCAAGAAGCAGTACGCGCTCAGTTTCACCCTCCAGGATGTGGAGAAGACCCTCACCGACCAGGATGTGGAGCGCGTGATGGAGCGCCTGCTGGAAGTGTTCACCAAGGAATTCGGAGGCGCTCTCCGCTAATGGTCTATGAGGAAGATTTCGGAATATGCCCTTCTTGGCATGCTGATCTGCCTTTGCCTGCTGCCGTCGTGCCGCAGGGCGAAGATTATCAGCACCAGGGACATGTCCGATATCTACGCCGAGATGTTCCTCGCAGACCAGTGGCTTAATTCGAACAACGATGTTCGCAAGACGGCAGATACGACTCGCTTCTATGAGACTATTTTCCGGAAGTACGGGCACGACTTTGACGACTACGACGCCAGCGTAAACTATTATCTCAACCGTCCGGAGAAGTATAGAAAAATACTGGAAAGGGCTCAGCAGAAGCTTCGTGCTACCCAGAAGTCCCTGGAGGAGTTCCAGGCGAAGGTAGACAAGCAAAACAAGATTCTGGAGGGCCTGGGATATCTGCATCTTCCGGTTTTTGCGGCAGATTCCGTCAAGGTGGATACCAGTATGCTCTGGGCTCCATGGAGAGACACTCTGACCGCCAGGCGGGATTCGCTGAACGAGAGTCGCGACACAGTTGCTGGAGATTCCACCAAACCGGATCGCAAGCATTTGAAAGACAGCCTTTTGGCAAAACCGATAAACTGATGCTTCGCGAAGACACTGTATTCGGTCCCATTTTCAGCCGCAGGCTCGGGAGTTCCCTGGGAATCAACCTTCTCCCCAGGAACGGCAAAATCTGCAACTTCGATTGCATCTACTGTGAATGCGGATGGAATAAAGACGGAAGGTCCGATCAGGTGATACCGACCGCAGCCGACGTGCGTTCTGCACTGGAAGACAAGTTGCGTGAATGCCTTCTCGCCGGCACTCCGATAGATTCCATTACTTTCTCCGGTGATGGCGAACCCACGCTGAATCCGGAGTTTCCCCGTATTATCCGCGATACCTTGGAGTTGAGGGATGCGTTCTACCCTGCCGCGAAAGTATCCGTGCTCACAAACGCCACCCGTATTGGCAGGCCGGAAGTGTTCGAGGCGCTGCGGCTGGTGGACAATCCCATCCTCAAGCTGGATGCACCCACACCCGAACTGGCGGCCAGGATCAACCGCCCTTCCGGCAGGTACAGCGTAGAAGAGATCGTCGAGGGAATGGAACGTTTCGAAGGGAATTTCATCATGCAGACCATGTTCCTTCGCAGCGCAGATTTCGACACTTCTTCACGCGAAGTGCTGTTCCCATGGATGGACATAGTGCGCAGGGTGCATCCTCGGGAGATAATGGTCTACACAATCGACAGACCCACCCCTGCGGAGGGGCTGCAGAAATTTACAGAGGCTGAGATGCGTGTGCTGGTGCAGCCTCTGATCGACGAAGGATTCAATATTCAAATTAAAGGATAATTATGAACCAGACTGAAATTCTGAAGAAATGTTTTTCTTTTATGGATCTCACCACCCTCAAGACAGAGGATACGGTGGAATCCGTCAAGGCCTTGGTCGACAAGGTTTCACGCCTGATGAAGGAATATCCCTCATACCCTCTTCCCGCATCCATCTGCGTATATCCTAATCTTGCCAACGTGGTGAAGGAGAACCGCCCCAGCGAGGCTCTTCACGTTACCGCGGTTTCCAGTTGCTTCCCTTCTGCCCAGAGCTTCCTCGAGGTGAAGGTGCGCGAATGCGAACTGGCAGTGGAGAACGGCGCCGACGAGATCGATATCGTGCTTGCACTCAATAAGTTCCTTGGCGGTGATGAGGCTGGAGCAAAGGAAGAAATCGTGGCAATGAAGAAGGCCATCGATGCCACCGCTGCAAAGCTTGGCCGCAAGGTCGTGCTCAAGGTCATCCTCGAGACAGGCCTTCTCAAGACCGACGAACTGATCCGCAAGGCTTCGATGCTTGCAATGGAGGCTGGCGCCGATTTCATCAAGACCTCTACCGGAAAGGTGGCTGTCAATGCCACGCCTGAAGCTGCCCGCGTCATGTGCGAGGCTATCAGGGACTACTACAAGGCTACCGGCCGCAAGGTCGGCTTCAAGGCGGCAGGCGGCATAGCTACCGCAGAAGATGCGATCGTCTACTATAATATCGGCTTGGAGATCCTTGGCGAAGAGTGGCTCAACAAAGATACGTTCCGCTATGGCGTGAGCCGCGTCGGAAATGCTCTTATGAGCGCAATCGAAGGCAAGGAAATCAAATTCTTCTAGTGCACTTTTCTTTTGGTGCGAAATATCCGGCCACATCGTTTTTTCGATGTGGCTTTTTTTGTGTCTTTGGCCTAATTGCCTGATCGTCTTGGCCTTGGCTTGCGGCAAACATATGATCGATGCCGGGGAATACAAGTTTAACGTGCACCTTAAACTTAAAACCGTAAGCATAAAACGCCTCCAGGATTGCCCGGGAGGCCTGTTCGTGCAGATAAACGTTTAAATCGCCCAAAACGGCTGCGCTTGTCTACATTTGCCTTCGAAAAAAACGAATGCGATATGAAAGACACGCGAAACATAATCCTGTTTGGACTGGCCATGATGCTGGCCGCCGGATGCGATCCTTCCGGACTGTTCTCTATAGGTGAGGATCCAGTTAAGAAAGATTCTCCACTCGAACACGGAATGATGGTGCTTGGCAGACAGTTGGAGGACCCATACTCGGTCCGGAATATCACCAAGGCCCTGGAATCTCTCTATCCTACAAAGGCGGGCAGTGTCGACGTCAGCGAGACCGACCTTTATGTGCGCTTCCTGCCCAAGAGCCAGGAGGAGTATGATTATCTGCTCTCGCTCGGGGTCGAGATGCTGGACCATCCGCTGGATTATGAGATCGTGCGCGAAGGGGACTACTACCACGATCCGGAAATT
The DNA here is from genome assembly GCA_946406095.1 of uncultured Bacteroidales bacterium. Taxonomy (GTDB): domain Bacteria; phylum Bacteroidota; class Bacteroidia; order Bacteroidales; family UBA932; genus Cryptobacteroides. The sequence goes on from CAMJJO010000036.1 coordinate 10,501, forward strand.
CCGGAAGGGGATATCACCTGGCAATATGCCGTGGTGCGCCCCGATTTCGAATTCCCGGAAGGGGTGAGGTATGAGGTGTTGGACCATTGCCATATCACTGAGCATGAGGTATTTACCCGCACAGGGGAGGATGATGTCGACTGGGATGCCGTGGAGAGGGAGTCCTTCCGTCTGACGGGTAACGGACATCTGCTGGATGATGCGTCCCGGACCAAGGGCGGAGCTGCCAAGCCCTCCGGGCGCATCACCCTTGTGGATGGCCTCCGGCCCTATGAGTCCGAGGGGGTGAAAGGCGTGCGCGTGGCCTGCAACGTGTTTGTCAAGATAGGGCAGGCATATACTGATTCTGAAGGATACTACTCCATCGATAAGTCATTTTCCACTGAACCCCGCTACTGGCTGGTATTCAAGAACAAGAAAGGGTATGGCATAGGACTGAACCTGATTCTTGTGGGTGGATCCAGTTCCACCATGGGGCGTCATTCGCAGGAGGGATGCAGTTTGGAGGTGGATGCCGGGAGCGACCGGAGTCTTTTTGCAAGGTGTGTAGTGAATAATGCCGTTTGGGATTATTTTGAGAGGTGCAAGACTTCTGCCGGGAGCATCAAGGCTCCACCTGCCAATCTGCGGTTGTGGCTGTTTTCGGGCCTTGGAGCCAGCAGCGCGATGATGCTGCACCACGGGGCCGGGGTGGATCACGAACTCGTGAAGAAGTATCTTGGCGATTGGGCGCCAATTGTGAAATGGTTCCTGCCGGACGTGACCATCGGTTACAAGAATTACGAAGATTACGATTCGATCTATGGGACCGTAGTGCACGAACTGGCACATGCGAGCCATTTCCAACAAGTGGAGAAGGATTGGTGGGATATCTTGATAGAGTATACGCTCACATCTTATGTGAGTTCCGGGATGATGACCTATGGCACCGGGGGAGAGGAGAATGCAGGATACTGTGAGGTGGCGGAGATGTGGGCGTATTATCTGTCATCCAAGTACTATCGCATGCGTTATCCGCGAAGCTCCGTGATGTTCGGCACTTCATTCTGGTTCTATCCACAGATTTTCAGCTATCTGGACGACCGCGGACTGGACCACTTCAAGATATATCAGGCCCTGGTGCCCGCAGTCACCGACCGGGATAAACTCAAAGACAAACTCCTGGCCCTCTACCCCGACTTCAAGACAAATATACTACTGGCTTTTAATCGTTACCTATAATGAAACGCTTTTTCTTTTCTTTTTTGTGTTGTGTGATGCAGCTCGCGGTGGCGGGCTGCTTCACCTCTTTCGAGGCAAATGCCCAGGAACTGTCTTTTTCTACGAACATTGTCGATTATGCAAGCACCGGAACGGCGAATCTGGAGGCCTCGTACGGGTTCACCAGACACTGGAGCATCAGTGCAGGAATGAAGTATGATGCCGGCGGGATGGCTAAACAGCAGGTATACTCGCTGGGCGGCCGTTACTGGCCCTGGCACATCTATTCCGGCTGGTGGCTGAGCGGCAAGATGCAGTATCAGGAGTTCAATGATGCCGAGCGCACTACGAAAGAAACATCCGAGGGAGACCGCTATGGCGCCGGCATCGCAGGTGGCTATTCCCGTATGCTTGGCCGCCACATCAATTTGGACCTTGGCATCGGCCTCTGGACCGGCTACACCCGCTACGTCACCTACGCCTGCCCCACCTGCGGCCGCATCATCGGCTCCGGCAAAGGCATTTTCATCCTCCCCAACGACATTACCCTCGGGCTGAGTTATATTTTTTAGAGATGGGATTTACTATTGAAAAAAATTACTATCTTTGCAGTCCCAAAAGCGCGGGAGTGGCGAAATGGTAGACGCGCTAGTTTCAGGAGCTAGTGTCTGGTGAAGACGTGTCAGTTCGACTCTGATCTCCCGCACAAAAAAAGATGACCGAATGGCCATCTTTTTTTGTTTATTCCCACTCTATCGTGCCGGTGGGTTTCGGAGTGAGGTCGTAGAGGACGCGGTTGACGCCGGGGACCTCGGTGATTATGCGCTTGGTGATGTGGTGGAGCAGCTTGTAGGGGATCTCTTCGATGGTGGCGGTCATGGCGTCGCGTGTGTTGACGGCGCGGATGATCACCGGCCAGTCCCAGCTGCGCTTGTTATCCTTCACGCCGGTTGACTTGTAGTCGGGGACGATGGTGAAATATTGCCAGACCTTGCCTTCCA
>CAMJJO010000037.1 GCA_946406095.1 uncultured Bacteroidales bacterium
CCGGGTTTTTCTTCGGCGAGGGCAAGCTGCTGAATCTTGTCATACTCTACAGCCTGCTCCTTTGTGCTGTCTGGACCACCTCGCTTGCCGCAGTGCACATCTTTGCGCGCAAGCTGGAAAGCCGGATATGGCTGTTCTTCCACACGCTAGGCAAAGGCGGAAGTCCGGTGCATATTATCGCCGGCCTCAACCCGCGGAGCGTCACGCTGGCGGCAAGCCTGAAGGACAAGGGCCGCGTGGTCGTGCTGGACGATTCCGTTCCCGCCCCGGGTCCGAAAGGAAAGATCAACTTCTTCGGGGTGCTGAGGGGCATCAGGGTGGATTCCTCGTTCATTCAGGAACTCCGCAGGAAAGCTCCGTGGGCGGAAGTTCTGAAGCTTTCCATAAAAACACGCAGGCTGCAGCGCTGGCTTGGCCGGAAGGATACCAACGTGTATCTTCTTTCGGAAGATGAATCCGCCAATACCGCTACTGCCCAGAAGCTTTACTTCCGCCTTGGCGCACAGGTATGGTTCGTGGCGGCGGAAAATGAACTGACCAGGCAGATTCCTATTTCCTATCCCAGGCTTCATCTTGTGGACCGGTCGGATCTTACCGCCCGGTGGCTGAAGAGGAATGAGTATCTTGCTCCGGTTCGTTTTGTAGAAGTGGGCCTGGATGCCGAAGGCCGCAAGGCCGGATATGTCACTTCCGGTTTCGAGGCTGCCTTACTTGGTTCAGAGGTGTTCACCGGCGGAGTCAAGGCTTTCCTGACCGAATGGGGAGCTTTCGTCGACAAGGATGGCAAAGCCGTCCCCCTGCATATAGATATAGTCGAGGATATCGCTGATGATAAACTGCCTGCCTTGAACTGGATAGGGATATGCTACGAAGATGATGAGAGTTCCATCCGCAAGGCTCTTGAGATCGCTGAACGCCGTTTCATGTCCGGAAAGGGAAGCGGCCGTTTTGTGATAGCCGTGAGGCTGGACCGCCCGTTCTTCTATTCCGATTCCATAGCATTCGCCTTCGATAATTATGGCGTGGAGATAGTGCCGTTCGGGCAGCAGGGCGAGATTTGGACATACGACAGCATAACCGGAGGAGATACTGCCTGCTATGCCAAAGCATTCTATGATGGATATACCGAATCCGCCGGCGGTGGCGTCTCCTGGGAAGAAAGGGAAGAAGCCATCCTGAAATCCAATCACACTCCTCTCTGGAATGCCTCCGAACTGAGGCGCAAGATGAATCAGGATTATTCCGACTACTTCCACCGCAAGGTTAAGATGGAACTTTGCGAGCTTTTCTCGCCGGAATATGCCGAGGTGTATGAGGATATTCCCGTGCAGTATGCGGATGCCCATTACACCGGCAGCGACCCCTATGTGGGCAGGACCCTGGAGTATCTGGCGATAGGGGAACATCTCCGTTGGGAAGCATCGCATCTTGCCGCAGGCTACAGGCTGGGTGCAAAAAAAGAAGAGGACCGTATGATCCACACGGACCTGGTCCCCTACGAAAAACTGTCTGAAGTGGCGAAGCACTACGACTGGATAGTTGTGCGCACCTCACTCAGAATATCCAGTGCCAAAGTTTGAGGAATAATTTCCAGAGCCACTTTATGAGCACATACGCCAGCATTATGGCGTAGAATATTACAATCAGGATAATCTTCACCACCTGCCATGCGAGCCAGAAGATTCCGGCCGTAATGGCAGGCAGGCCGAGGTAGTTCAGGCCCAGCATTACGACCAGGATGCCGGCTGCAATCAGTAGATACAGCCCCATACCCTTGAATACGTAACCGAATACGGTCGCGTGGCGTTCCTTGCTGTGGTCATCTTCGTTCACCGCGAATTTTGCGAACCATAGCAGGCCGAGGATGATGATGCACTGCACCACGGGCACCCAGCCGTATGGCCGCCAGGCGGGATCGTTGATGAAGTGGGCATAGCGCATCACCGGGTTGAGAGTGTCGTAGAAATTGTATATGAACGGTGTTCCCAGCAGTGCTATCAGCCAGAACATCAGGTCGTTGCCCAGATTGTACATTACATTCAGATGCCGCCCCACCTTGGATTCGAGGCCGTAAACGTGCCCGTCAATGCCATAGACATTGAGTTTTTCTACCTGTTCCAGCAGTTTTCGGGCCTTGACGGTGCCCACACCGCCTATCTTCTTGTTGGCCTCCTTCATCCACTTTTCCGCCAGCTCGGTAATGGGAGATGTCTCCGGGAAGAAACGTTCCTTCCCCAGGCCTGAGGTGATGCATCCGTTGTAGGTCTTTCCCTGATAGGTGTATTGCACCCACCAGACATCGATCCTGTCCACATCCGTTTCCTGGAAGAGGATGTGGCAGCCGCCACCCACGGGGAGAGCATGCTTGCCTATGAAGCTGTTCAGGGCCCCGGCGATTTGGGCATCTTCGCTGAAAACGCCCTTGTCCATGGAATTCTGACGGATATGGAACAGGTTCCGGCCGCGGCATTTTTCCTTCTGCTCGGCAATCTCCCGCACCGCTGCAACCTTGTCATCGATGAAATAGTCGTCGGCATAGACGTTATACAACTTCTGGTCGATAGCATAACAGTGTACGTTCTTGCCATATCCTTCGCAAACCGGGCACGTAACCTTTGTGGATCCGCCGCAGGTGGAGCAGCTGACTCTTCCGTCACCTCCGCAATTTCTGCAGGTCTCATAATAAGTTACGTTCACATAACTGTAAACAGGTTCCCTGTGCCCGTCCGAGTAAACTTTGTCGGCTGTATGCCGGTACTCCTGACGGGTTTTCTGGATCTGTCCGTTTCCGTGGCATACGCTGCACTGCATGGTTCCGCTTCCGCCACAGGTAGGGCAGGGAACCTTTCCGGATCCGCCGCATCTGCCGCAGGTCTCTACATGATGCGAGCCAGGCACTTCGTAAGATTCGCTCTCCTGTTTGAACTCATTTGTGGAGAGGAGATCATAGTTCCACACATTCACGTCCGAAGTCTTGAAGAAACGCCGCGTATAGATGCTGCCACCCTTGTACGGATACTGTCTGTTGCTGACGTTACGACTGTCATACTGTGTCCGAAGATCAACGGTATAGATAGGGCACAGCTCGTACTTCTGAAGTGTTATCTGATCGCCGTAATTGGCGTACGGGTGACCTTCGCCTTGCGCGGAGTAGGCATTCACCAGGTCCTTGACCCTTTTTCTCGCCGCATCGTCGATGGGGAGAACCTGCCGTCTTATATACTTGTCTTCCATGGCCGATGCTATTTAGGAGATATGAAGAAAGCCTTGATTACCTTTATTGTAAAGATGATGGCGAAAGCAATCAGCATCACAAAAAAGTAGATAGTAAGCGATGGGCTGTAACCCTCTCCGGGGAGGAACTTGAAGGTGGCTTCAAGGCGTTCGGTAGTGCTGGGCTCGAATTCTGCCAGGACATCGGTAGATGCCTTTGCCGCGGCTTTCTGGGCCTCATCCTCCTTCATCTTGTCTTTCTTGTGGAGTTTTTCCGCATATTTCTCGCGGGCGGCCTTTTCCGCCGACTCGGGCCATGAGGCCTTGATCTCGGAGAATAGTTTTCCGATAGCGATCTTCTTGAAAGGAGATGCTATCTCACGGGCTGCTTTCGCCGTAAACAGCGAATCGATAGGAATGTCTTCATTCCTGGTTCTCAGTGCTTCCTGCTGCACGGGATCGGTAATCTTCTCCCTCTTATGCTTCTTCGAGCAGGAAGAGAAGCTCACCACGACCGCAAGAGCAATGATCATCAAGATGTGCAGTCTTTTCATAAAATATTGAATTACAGGATTTTAGCAAGTATTATAGAAGTATTGTCCGCTCCGCCTCCTTCGCAGGCCATACGGTAAAGGTCTGCGGCGGTAGTCCCTTGGGCGAGGGCCTCTTCAAGCTCGTCGTCCGAAACCATATCGCAGAGGCCGTCGGAGCAGACGAGAAGCGTGTCCCCTTCGAGCAGTTTATCGTCCAGGCTCTCCACCACCAGCCGCCCTTCGCAACCGCCTCCCAGGCAGTTCAGCAGCAACTTGCTGGCATCGGGATCCCCGGTATAGCCGCGCTCCGTTTCATCGGTAGTCAATTGCCTGAGCATGCCGTTACGGAAGCGGTAAGTGCGGCTGTCGCCGGCATTGATCAGCCAGATGCGGCCATAGTACCAGATTACTCCGGTAAGGGTGCAGCCCATAGGATGGACCTGTCCCCTGTCCGCCGCCAGGCTGTTAAGTTTGTAGGATATGTAGTGAGCCGCTTCGCGCATGTCTTCTTCGAAACGGTCCGGTCCTATCTGGTGCAGGGCGAACTGCTCCTTGATTTCGTTCAGGGCGAATTCGCTGGCCTCCTCTCCGTTTTCGTGTCCGCCCATTCCATCGGCAACCAGCAGATAGAAAAATCCCTTCTCGGGGGTCTCGACATCCATCGAAACGGCGTCGTCGCGAAGGAACAGCCCGCTCACGGAGAGGGCATCTTCATTATTCTCGCGCACAAGACCCTTGTGGCATATGGCATCGACATTCAGTTTCATTCTACCGTAAAGTCAAGGGTTGCAATGCGTACCCGGTCGCCTTTCTTCAGCTCGTATTGCTCGGCCGTGGCGAGTTTGCGTCCGTTAATGAAAGTGCCGTTGGTCGAGCCCCGGTCGGAAATCTTCCATCCGCCGGAGTGACCTTCGATAAAGCCGTGATGGCCAGATACATAGGGGCAGGTGGAAAGCTCCGGCCAGATGCCGCAGCTGCGGCCGAATTCCCCCTGTTGAAGCATCAGCCTCCACCCGTTTCCCACCAGCGCCACAGGTCCCTGTATTGATGCTGTAGTCGGTTGCGGAGGGAGTACCTCCCCGGATGATGATGGTGATGCCAGGTACTTCCGGCCCGGAACCAGGTCGCAGCCGCAGACGGGGCACTCCGTGCCGCGCTTCGGCTTCTTGCACTCCGGGCACCACTTCAACTCCTTCCCGCACTGATCGCAGAACGCGCTGTCATCGGGAATCATACTTCTGCATTCAGGACACTGTATCATAGCACATCCTCCATCATTATCGTTTTACGTTCCTCAGGGGTATGAGTGCCCCCTTCCTCGGCCAACCGGCCCGCCAGATTGCTCTTCACCTCGTCGAAGAGGTTGCGGGCTTCGCGGCCGTTGCCGAACATACGGTTCCGATTGTTGTACATCTGCGTAAGCTTGGCCTTCACGGCATTTTCCGCCATAGGATCTAGCGTATATCCTCCCTTGCGGGCATGAATCATAAAGATCTGGAAAAGCTCTTCCGGATTGTAATCCTCGAAGGTAATCCAGTTGCGTTCCGGGAAACGGGACGGGATGCCGCTATTCGAGTTGATGAAAGTCTGCATCTCGTAGGTGTAGCCGGCGGCTATGCAAACGAACTTGCCCCGGTCATCTTCCAGGCGCTTCAGGAGTGTCTCCAGAGCCTCTTTCCCGTATCCTCCCTCATAGCCTTCCGAACTGAGCTGGTAGGCCTCGTCTATAAAGAGGATGCCTCCCATGGCAGAGTTGATTACGTGCGAGGTGATGGCCGGAGTCTCTCCGATAAAACGCCCCACAAGATTGCTCTTGTCCACCTCGATCACCTTGGGTGAAGGAAGGGCGCCCATGGAATAGAGAATCTTGCCCATCAGGCGTGCGACGGTGGTCTTTCCCGTGCCGGGATTGCCCAGGAACAGGTAGTGCCCGAGAGGAATTACCGGCCGGCGGCCTTCCAGCTTTGCGCTCTCTATCTCGTTGTTGATGGTATGGGCCAGTTTGGTAAGGGAACTCTTGACCCCTTCCAGCCCGACCAGTGCATTGAGCTCCTCAAGACATTTGTCGATGGAAACCTTCTCCGGTTCTTCGTAAGGGATGTCCTCCGCCAGGGCGGTCCGCACAAGTTCCGGAGTCCACTGCTCAAAGGGAATGGACTTGAGACGGTTGTTGATGTTGGTCTTGGTCTCGGCCACTTTCTTAATCGCTTCACCGGCATTGCCGAACTTGTCGTTCTTCATTGCCACCATCCCCTGGAACATATTCAGGGCCTTCATTCGCACGGTTTCGTCTGCCAGGGAGAAATTGTATTTCCTGGCCTTGGCGGCGCGTTCGTAGATCTCCAGAAGCTCTTCCGCGGAGTAGTCGTCGATGTGGATGGTATGGGAGAATCGGCGCGTCAGGCCGGGATTGGCTCCCAGGAAATCGGCCATCTCCTTGGGATAGCCGGCGCAGACCACAACGAACTTGCCCGCCTCGTTCTCCATACGCGTCATCAGGACCTCCAGCGCCTTCTTCCCCTCGGGGCTTGTGCTCTGCCCGGTGGCATCCACGGGGTTCAGGCCATAGGCCTCGTCGATGAAGAGCACCCCTCCCATAGCTTCCGTGATGGCCGCATCCATGTTCTTGGCGGATTCCCCGGTATACTGGCTGATTATATCCTTGGGCTCTTTCTTCGTGATTCTGTCGGTGGAGGTGACGCCCAGCGCATAGAAAATCCGGCCCAGGGTGTTGGCCACGCTGGTCTTTCCCGTGCCGGGATTGCCGGTGAGGATGAAATTGTATTTGGTGAGGCCCTCTGCGGCCTCTCCCATTTCTATGAGCTGCTTCTGCACGGCAATTTCCTGGGCGATGCGCCTGATCGCATCCTTCACCGCCTTCATTCCAACGAAGCCGTCCAGCTCTTTCATTACATCCTCCACGGAGATTTCCTTGGTGCCATCTTCGCCCACGATATCGGCATAGCTGAGCACGTCGTCGCCGGCTCCGCGCTGGCTGTGGCGCTCGATTGCAAGATCGAAGAGGTTGCGCACCGCACGGGCATTGCCGAAGGTGTCCGTGCGCTTCAGGTACATCTTCTCAAAGACCTTCGGAAGCATCTCTTCCGCCTTTGGATCCAGGGTGAAAGTGGTTTTCTCGTCATTGTGCTCCAGGTACATACGGAACAGCTGCTCGAGCTCCTTTGCGTTGTAGTCGGGGAATTCGATGGTGATGTTGCAGCGGGACGAGATGCCGGGATTCATCCTCACCAGTTCTCCCATCTCCTTGGTGTATCCTGCCATAATGCATACGAATTCGCCCTTCCGGTTCTCGAGAATGCTGAGGAGGGTGTTCAGTGCATCCATTCCATAACCGCCTTTGCCGTCTCCGCTGCCCTTCAGCGCATAGGCCTCGTCGATGAAGAGGACGCCGCCCATCGCCTTATTGACATAGTTCTTGACGTTGGCTTCGGAATCACCTACGAACTGGCCTATCAGATCCTTGCCGGAGATCTCCACGAACTGCCCGGTGGGAAGAGCACCTATCGCATTCAGCACTTCCCCGAACTTGCGGGCGAAGGTAGTCTTGCCTGTGCCGGGATTGCCGGTGAAGAGGTAATGGTCTTTCAGGAGCTTCTCTTTAACTCCCTTCTCTTTCTTTGTCTTGACGTTGCGGATGATGGCCCTGATCTTATCCTTCACGCTCTGGAGGCCGATGAAGCCGTCGAGTTCCGACAGAATCTGCTCCTCGCTCTTGGGAATGAAACATTCAGAGTTGTCTATATCCTGTGCTTCAACGGTTTTGCTGCCTCGCAGGCGCGCTTTCACATATATGTCTTCGGCCACTTTTTCCGAAAGATGTCCGTTGGTGTGCCCAAGTTCGACCTGCCGCATAAACCAGGCAAAGTGGGAATCCAGTTTCTGAGGAAGATCGTCGGAGACCCCTGCACCAAACCTGTTTTTCAGGACTTCCAGCGTGAGGGCTGTCAGGTCCGCGATCTTGAATGCGGGGAGGACGAAGTCGAACTCGAACAGCCTGTGAACGTCTTTGTTCTTCTCAAGGAACTCGGAAAGGTCGTTGTGAAGGCCGCAGAGCAGCACTATGGGCGCGCCTTCGATGTCGCGCATGCGCCTGAACAGCTTGTCGAGCTGGGTCACGTCCGTAGCCTTGCTCTTTGGAAGAAGTTTCTGGGCGTTCGTGATTATCAGGATGCCATCCTTCAGGGCGGAGATATTTTTGTCGAAATCGTTGGAAAACTCTCCCCAGTCGGCGGCGTCGACCACCTTCGGGGCGTGTTTTGCCACCCCGGCGGCAAGCATCTTGTCTGCGATGAGATGGGCGATGAAGTTCTTTCCGGTGCCGGAGTCACCGAGGATAAGGCTGTCCATGCCTATCCTGGTGCCACCCTGTGCCACCTGGAGTTTCTTGTCCATCTCGTCCAGAAGCCCGACGATGTCGTCTTTGGCTATCAGGCCTTTCTGGCTGGACGCGCTTGCAAGCTCTTCTCCGCAAAAGCGGCAGTATTTTGCTTCGGGGCGGTTCTCCTTACCGCATTTCTTGCAGGTCATATGCTTATTCGGTTATTTCTATTGTTTTTTCGGCTTCCTTGGCCGCCTTACGGGCTGCTTTCCTCTCGGCCTTTATCTCCTTTGCGACTATCTTGTTTATCTTTTCCTGGGTCTTTTTGCTGAGACCTCCGGTTACGAAGATATCATTCGCCTTCTGGAACTCCTCCAGGGCCTTTTTTGTGCCGGGGCCGAAGGAGCCGTCCGGCTTGCCGGTGGTATAGCCTTTGTCGAGGAGGAACTGCTGCAGTTTCCTAACGTCTTCCCCTTTGTCGCCTTGTTTTAGGGGAGGGCAGTCCAGGTATGGTTCGACCTTCTCCAGGGCAGGGAACCAGGCCTGCACCACCGGAGCTGAAAACCTGTCGAAGCGTTCGCTCTTCGGTATGAAGATGGAGAAGAAAGCAAGCACCCATATCGTTCCGATGAATACCAGCATCCATCTCCTGCGTATGTTCAGGTCGTCTTTCCAGTTGGCGATATCATAGTCGTTGAATGCACCATTCAGCGAAGAATCGAAGCTGGTTTCGTTGCTGAATGCATAGTAAAGCGGCTCCAGCACCTGTTCGTCGAAGCCCGGTTTAGTGAACTTCCGGGCCTGTTTGGCGTAGGAACTGTGGAAGAACACTGTCTTGATGCTGAACAGCACCAGCGCGGCTATTACCAGAAGCGCAAACACATACAGGATGAGGGATCCGAGGAACTTGACGAGCAGGAATATTATGAAAGAAGCCAGGGCTCCGCCGATGATAGGAACGATGCACCCATCGATATCGGAGTTGAAAAAGATGATGGCCGCGACGATTAGCCCTATCGGCCAGAAGAATTTTTCCAGATTCAACCCGGTCATATCCAGCACAGGGTTGTCGATTATGCAGAATCCCAGCATAGTGAGCAGCAGGAGTCCGGGCAGGATGGCGAAAATCACCGTGGCGATGTGCTGCAGTACGCTGCGTATGCTCAACCCTCGGACGCGGGCCTTGCCTTTCGAGAGGATGTCACCGGCATCATCCCGTGCTTCGTCGAAACGAGATACGGGATATAGTTCCGGGTCAATCCTGCGAAGGTCTTCCACATAGTCGAGAAGCAACTTCTCATAAGCGAAACGGGGGCTCAGGTCGGCATTAGGATTCTCCTGATGAAAGATGCAGAGGAAGCCCGCCAGGCCCTTTTCCAACCATTCGGTCTTCAGTACTTTCTTGCTTTTGGCGAAGACCTCTTCCCGGCTTGTCACAACCGAGCCGTCGTTCGAGAACTCATACTCCGGATTCACACCGTAACCCTTGATCACCTTCATCATCGCAATTTGCATACGGGTTTCGTTGTCCTTGGGCCCCGCCTTCTTGGTATAATCGTCGCTGTTCCTGTCGGTGCAGTGTACGAACCAGGAACGCTGCTGTTTGAAGCGCTGGCCCTTGCTGTCGAAGAAGTCGGTTATGTAGTGATAATCCTCGGGTGAGTCGAAGTTGTTGATAACGTTGATGAGTGTATCAAGGGGGATCTGACGGTTGAGCGGCGCGTATTTCGGATCTTCCCACTCGTCGACCAATTTGTCGAAATCTCCACCGAACCGGCTCCAGTAGATATTGTATATCTTGTTGAAGAGCCGGCCTATGCCCTCCTGGGTCATAGCGTAATCTGGGTCGGAAGGGTCATTGCAAAGGTTGATGTCCGACAGGGGATCCACCATCTGCACCCTTACCATAAAGGTGGCACTGAGATTGCTCGAAGGGGGCAGTGCGTTTGCAAGGGCCTTGTCGTGCACCCACACCCACTCTTTGAAAACACCTGAGGCTATGTCACGTACCGTGTCCGGGTCGGCAACTGCAGTGTTGCAGAAGTTCCCGACATCTTTCAAGGTGAGGGCGGGGATCTCTACTTTTTCCCCGGTCTCCTTCGAAATACCTTTGAGATAAAAAGGAGTATCTTTATCAAGTTTGTAAACCACCGCCATCAAGCCCAGGTCCTGGTCTAACGGATGGCGTTTCTCCACTATGTCATGGATTTCCAGCGCAAGTTCCGGGTAGGGCTTGAGCCAGCGCTCGATCTGGCCGCGATACAGATACTTCTTTGCGAGATCCATATCAGCTAACATGAATTTCGCCAGATCTTTGGGGGTGTTGGCTATCTGATGCCTGGTGGCATTGTAGGTGATGTTCAGATCCGCTATGATAAGATCCTCATCCACGGGCATGTCCTCCCCATCCATCGTGCGCAGGATCTCTCCCAGGTCCCAGCGCTTGAGTGGATCCTTGATAAGGAGCCCGCGGCATATCCTGGCAAGGGGGTCCGGCATGTCGGAAGGAACCGCAATCCGCCCCTTGGTCTTGGCGATAGCCATTTCTCCTTCCTGGGCCTTGAAAGCTCCCTCGCCCAGCCAAAGCGACAGTATGGTCATGCCCAGCGAATAGAAATCCGCCTTTGGGGTGAGCTCGCAAAGGGTCTTCCCTTCCAGGAAGATGGCGTTCCGCGGGTCGTACACCTCCGGAGCCGCGTAGATGGGGGTGCGCACCTGGCTGGTGACGCAGGACTCGCCGTTCTCCATCACGTCTGCGATACCGAAGTCGCAAAGTACGCTGTCCCAGCTATCGCGGTCTTTCAAAAGGATGTTGGCAGGCTTCACATCCTTGTGGATGATGCCCACCTTGTGCATCTGGTCCAGGGCCATCGCGGTTTTCAGCGCTATCGCGAGAATGGCATCAGCGTTGCCTTTGATGCCGGCTCCGGCCGCACTGCCCCCCGGGATGTACTCGAGGAGCTCGAAATCGCTGCCGTAGTCTATGATGTCGGCCAGATATCCTTTCCCCTTCAGTTTTTGAAGGGCGGGTATCACCTTCGTGTTGGTGTAAAACCCAGGGTGGCAGAGCTTCAGGGCGTATTGGCGGCGTTTGTCGGTAACGACATAGATATCGCCTTCGCCACCGCTCTGGAGGAATTTCACGACGGTATAGCTCTTCCCCCCGGCCTTTACGGTGTCGCCGGGGGAGTGGGCTCCGCCAGATGGAGCCGCCTTGGGGGCGTCTCCATTCGTTCCGGGTGCCGAAAGGGTAGCCTGCGGCGCGGTCAGCGTCGCCTGCGGAGCAGCCAATGTCTTCTGGTTATCGCTCATTCTCTTTTATAAACTTTCCGTTCGCCAATCTTCTCGGTAAACTTCTGTGCCCCTTCCGTGCCTTCCGGCACTATGTCGGTGCGGACGCATTTAATCCACTTTCCGCCGAATTCCCTCACTGCGCACTCGTTGGGATTGTTGTGAAGAACATGGCATCTATTGCATTCCCAGCACATTACGTCGTCCCGGATTATGCCGTACCAGGTTTTCTCTATCACTTCCATCATTGCCACTTTGCGGGCGGTGTAGTAGTTGCGCTGCTCCTGGGGTGTGGAACCGGCAGGGGGAAGCATTTCTTCCAGCACCTTGTTGGTTTCGTCCACGGCCTTCTGATATTCCGCCAGGATGTCTTCCCGGGTGCGGCCTATCCTTCGCTGTGTCACCTTAGGTTTCTCGGCCGGTGTGAACCCCACCTTGGCCATCAGCTCGCGCAGACGGAGCTCGCCTTCGGTGGGCCCCTGGGGCTCTTCTGCCGCAGCTCCTTCAGGAGCGGCTGTCTCGAGTTCGGCCTCCAGCTCGGCCAGTTTGCTCATCAGCCGGGCTGCCTCATGGACTTTCGGGTCCTGCTTTGCCTTTTCCACGGCCCTGCGTGCAGCCTTGGATAGGGGCAGATTGCATTTGCGGCAGAAAGAACGGAAATTGCGGGTATTGCAGTTGGGGCAAATCACTCCGTCCGACGGCATTCCGCACTCCGGGCAGTCAACGTCTTCCGGGCGCATGGGGGCGCCGCAGAAAGTGCAGTAATCCACCAGTTTCCAACCACATACCGGGCAGATTTCGAAGTGCTTCTCTATGGGGGCACCGCAGTGCGGGCATACACCCGAGGCCTCTTTGGTCTTGGTCTCGGTCTTCACCGCAGTTCTTTCTGCAGTGCGCTCGCGTGTTCTGAACTCGGATTCTGCCATCATCCGGTGCGTATCAAGCCGTCCACGGCCTCGTTCACTGCAGCAAATGCATTGTTGAAAAGACGCTGCGTGGGGAAGCCTTTGATTTTATAGCCATTGTCGGTCTCTAGAGCGATGACAATGTTGCCGTAGATGGGGTATCCTCCTCCGTAAAGCAAGGTGC
>CAMJJO010000038.1 GCA_946406095.1 uncultured Bacteroidales bacterium
TCACGCTTGTCGGAGCGTCAAGTGTCAGCCACGATATCAATCAGGGCTGGAAGGTTTCTCCCGAGAACACGAATTCTCTGCTTGCCTTCAACTTCATGGCATCCCAGAAACTTGATTTCGATGGTGTCGCTCCCGACGCGGAAGGCAAGGTTTACATCAAAGTCCAGGGAATATGTGCCGGCACCCGTGCTGATGCCCACATCAATGGATTCCGTATAGCTAAAGTTCTCTAATAATTCGTATATTTCGAAAACTATCTTATGAGATTTTTCAGAACAATAGCCTCGATCGCCCTGGCTGCCATCACACTGGCAGCCTGCGGCGAGAAAGGCGGTGGCGGCGGGGACAAACCCAAGACGCCCGAGAACACTGCGGTCAGCATTGCGCCGGACCGCACCACAATGTACCGCAATCCTTTTAACGGCTGGGTAATCTACTCTGGCCTTGGAGACGGTCTTGCCGACAACTTCTGGGAAATCTACGACAACTTCCCGTCCAAGGTCGGCAACATCAAGGTGTCCGATTATGCGAACACCCTGCTGATACGTTCGTATTGGAGCCAGGCTGAGCCCGAGGAGGGTCTTTACTTCTGGGATACCGCCTGCAACACCAAGCCTGCACAGCGTTTCCGCATGCTTCGCGAAGGCGCCCGCCAGCGCGGCCTGAAGCTGATATTCCAGCTTCGTGCCGACAGCCGGGATCTCCACGTGAACGCCTGCCCGGACTACGTGAAGACAAAGGGTGCCAAGGGCTTCGAGTCTACCACGGGATCCACCAAAGTATGGACCCCGTACCCCGACGACCCCATCTTCCAGCAGTGCTACGAGAAGTTCCTGCGCGCCTTCGCCAAGGAGTTCAACAATCCGGACGAACTGGACTGGATGGGCTCCTGGGGCATTGGCAAGTGGGGAGAATACCACACCTGCATCTATTCGACCGGTGACGAGAAACCCCGCGAACCCGTTTTCGATTACTTTACGGACCTCTTCCTGGAGATCTTCGACAAGGTTCCCATCTGCATAAACTTCCATAAGTCCATAGGTACGGGCAGCGGCGACAAGACCGATCCCGACAGCCAGCGCCTGGTGCAGAAAGGCATCGACAAGGGCCTCTGCCTCACCAGCGGAGCCTTCGGCATGCACGGCTACTACGGCACCTGGGAGAAGAACTTCATCCACAGCCAGAAATGGAAGGTCCCCATCCACGCCGAAGGCGGATGGGTGAGGGCCTCCCACACGCTGGCAGCCATCAACAACGACGGTTACGCAGACTGGGCGGAAGTGCGCCGCGGAGAGTTCGATGATGCCCGTGACGGCTGTGTGAACACCATGGACTTCCGCTACAACTCCAACTACACCATGGGTGAGACCTGGTCGTGGTTCAACGAGGCCTACGACCTGGTGCAGGAAGCCATCCAGACCCAGTTCTACAGGCTTTATCCGGACCGCATCTCCGTTCCTGAAAAGGCATACTCCGGCGGCCCCGTGAGCATCGTACACCGTTGGAACAATCTCGGCTGGGCCTATTGCCCCACCAACATCAAACCCTATAAAGACAGGTTCAAGACGGCATTCGCACTCCTGAATCCCGCCAACGGGGAACCCGTGCACATCTTCTACGATGAGGATGCCAAGCCCTGCGACTGGACCTACGGCACGCCCAAGTCCTATACTTTCAGCACCTCCCTTTCGGGAGTTGAAAAGGGCTCCTATGTCTGGGGTGTAGCTATCCTGGACGTGACGAAGAAAAAGCCCGGAATCCAGATTGCAACAACCCGCGAAAAAACCGATGACGGATGGGTGAAGCTCATCCCCGTAACGATCGAATAATATGAAAAAGACCGCCATCATCATGTCCGTTCTGTGTCTGGCTGCCGTCTGCGCCCGGGCACAGGTCGTCATTTCCGACTCCGACAAGGCACGGGCCGCGGAGCTCGTGAAGCAGATGACGCTTGACGAAAAAATAGATTATATCGCTGGTGCAAGATCCTTCTTCACCCACGCCATACCGCGTCTCGGCATTCCCGAAATCCGGATGGCGGACGGCCCCCAGGGCATCAGGAACAATACCGTCAGCACCCTCTTCCCCTGCGGAATCCTCACCGCATCCACCTGGAACCGGGATTTAGGCCGCAGGCTCGGTCATTCCCTGGGGCAGGATGCAAAGGCGAGGGGAGTGAGCATACTCCTCGGCCCCGGCGTCAACATCTACCGTGCACCCCTCTGCGGGCGTAACTTCGAGTACTTTGGGGAGGATCCCTACCTCGCAGGCGAGACCGCGGTGCAGTACATCCTGGGAGTGCAGGAGGAAGGAGTGATGGCCACGGTCAAGCACTTCGCCGCCAACAATCAGGAGCGCTCCCGCCACCGCATGAGTTCGGACGTGGACGAGCGTACCCTCCAGGAAATCTACTTCCCGGCCTTCCGCAAGGCCGTTCAGGAGGCGAAGGTCGGTGCCGTGATGGACAGCTACAACCTGGTTAACAGCGTGCACTCCACCGAAAACGCCTGGATGAACATCGAGGTCCTTCGCAACCAGTGGGGTTTCGAGGGCATTGTGATGTCGGACTGGACCTCTGTCTACAGCACCCTGGGTGCGATGAACGGCGGCCTCGACATGGAGTGCCCCAAGGGCGTGTTTTTCACCCGCAAGGCCATCAAGCCTCTGCTGGAGAACGGCATCATCAGCGAATCGCAGATAGATGAGAAAGTGCAGCACATACTGCAGACCTTCATCGCCTTCGGCTTCTTCGACGGCCCCCGCAAGGACGCTTCCATTCCGGAAGATAACCCCGAGTCCCGCCAGACAGCACTCGACATCGCCCGCGAGGGCGTGGTGCTGCTCAAGAACGAGGGTGCGCTGCCTTTCGCACGCAAGGCAAAGGTGCTCGTGATGGGACCGAACGCAGGCACCATCCCCACCGGAGGCGGCAGCGGCTTCGTTACCCCCTTCTCGTCCGTATCCATCGCTGACGGTCTCAAGGCTGTCCTTGGCGAGAAGCGGGTGACCGTTCTTTCGGACGACACCCTGTTCGCCTCCATCCTTTCCGACATCCGCACAGGTACGCAAACCGGCTTCAGGGCAAGATACTACCTCGGCGAGAAACTTGAGGGAGATGCCCTCCTGGACACCGTCGAGCCCGATCCCAGCCATCGCTGGCGCTTCGGCTCTCCTATGAAGGAACTCCCCAACGATGGGTTCTCCGTGCGCTGGGAAGGCGCCTACTGCCCTGCAACTGACGGCCTCCTTCGCTTTGTTCTTTCGGGAGATGACGGCTATCGTCTCTTCGTGAACGGCAAGCGCCTGGGCGGCGACTGGGGCAACCACGCCCTCAGCACCCGCACCGTTTTCCTGAACGTTGAGGCGGGCAGGGACTACGAGATTTGCTTCGAGTTCTACGAGCACGCCGGCGAGGCCACGGTAGGCTTCGAGGCCGGAATGCTCGACGAAGACCTGTTTCAGAAGGCCCTTGCCAAGTGCACCGACGTGGTGTACTGCGCTGGTTTCCACAGTGATATCGAGGGTGAAGGCTTCGATCGTCCTTTCGCCCTGCCAGACAGTCAGCTGGACATGATGGAACGTCTTGCAGGCAAGCGCCTCACTGTTGTAATTAATGCCGGCGGCGGAGTGGATTTCTCCGGATGGTCCGAGCATGCAAACGCAATCATGATGGCCTGGTATCCCGGCCAGGAAGGCGGTACCGCCATAGCTGAACTCCTTTCAGGCAAAGCCTCACCCAGCGGCAAACTTCCCATCTCGATAGAGAAGAAATGGGAGGACAACCCCGTGCACGACAGCTATTTCGACGATTCCGGCCGCAACCGCACCACCTACAGCGAAGGCATATTCGTTGGCTACCGCGGATACGACCGCAACGGCACAGAGCCCCTCTATCCCTTTGGATTCGGCCTTTCCTACACCAGTTTCCGCTATAGCAACATAAGCGCGGTTGCAGGCTCCGATGGGGTCGAGGTCAGTTTCGACGTCACCAACACCGGCAAGAAGGATGCGATGGAAACCGCACAGGTTTATGTGCACGATGTTGCCAGCAGCGTACTCCGTCCCGTAAAGGAACTCAAGGGCTTCGACAAGAGGTTCGTCCAGAAGGGCAAGACCGTGCGTTTCAGCGTCAGGCTCGGCCCCGACGCCTTCTCGTTCTATGATGTCACCACCGGCTCGTTCAAACTGGAACCCGGTGATTTCGAGATACTTGTCGGCCCGTCATCCGCCGATCTGCCGCTCAAGACAACCGTTTCATTATGAGAAAGATATTGTTTCTCGCCGTCTTGCTTGCATCGGGCTTTTGCGCCCGGGCCGGCGGCATTTTCATCGAGTGTGAATCTTTCTTCGACAAAGGCGGATGGGTGCTGGACCAGCAGTTCATGGACGAGATGGGATCTTCCTACCTGCTTGCCCATGGCATGGGAAAGCAGGTGGCGGATGCATCCACCACCGTGAACATCCCTGCAGAAGGCCTTTACACAGTCTGGGCAAGGACCTACAATTGGACCTCGCCCTGGTCGGAAAAGCCCGGCCCCGGCAAGTTCCAGATTAAGATAGGCAAGAAGATTCTGAAGCCTGTGCTTGGTTCCACCGGCAAGTGCTGGGAATGGCAGAATGCCGGGCAGATACGCTTGAAGGCGGGGCAGACCACCCTTGCCCTTCACGACCTCACCGGATTCGAGGGGCGTTGCGATGCCGTATATCTTACATCCGACGGGGATGTGCCTCCGGCGGATATGGAAGCCTGGCGCAGGCAGCAGCTTGGCCTGACCGACACTCCCGCTGCATCTGCGAAATATGATTTTGTGGTGGTGGGAGGAGGAATATCCGGCATGTGTGCTGCTGTGGCTGCGGCTCGTCAGGGCCTGAAAGTGGCCCTCGTGAACGACCGTCCCGTGCTCGGCGGCAACAACAGCGCCGAGATCCGGGTTCACCTCGGCGGCACTATAGAAGTAGGCCCTTATCCGGCCCTGGGCCGTATGCAGAGGGAATTCGGCCATAGCAAGAAGGGCAATGCCCAGCCCGCAGAGAACTACGAAGACGGCAAGAAGCAGAGTTGGATAGAATCCGAACCCAACGTCACCCTCTATGCCTCCAACCGCGCGGTCGCCGTCCGCAAAGACGGCAGCAAGATCGATGCGGTCATCATCCGCAACATAGAGACCTCCGAGGAGATTCTTCTGGAAGCACCCCTGTTCGCGGACTGCACAGGCGACGGCACCGTGGGTTATCTGGCCGGAGCGGACTACCGCTACGGACGCGAGGGCAAGGCCGAATTCGGCGAGTCCCTTGCTCCGGACGAGCCGGACAACTTCGTGCTGGGTGCCTCGGTGCAGTGGTATTCCAAGGAGACCGGAAAGAAATGCAAGTTTCCCGTATTCGACTATGGCCTCAATTTCAGCGATGCCAGCGTGCAGAAGGTGACTATGGGTGAATGGACGTGGGAAACCGGAATGCTGCACGATATGACCACCGAATTCGAATACATCAGGGACTACGGAATGATGGTAATCTACTCCAACTGGAGTTACCTCAAGAACAAGCTCGGGATGTACCCCGACCGCGACCTGGACTGGGTGGCATACATTTCCGGCAAGCGCGAATCCCGCCGTCTGATGGGGGACTACATCTACAAGCAGGACGACATAGAGAAGGCTGTTTTCCACGAGGATGCCACCTTCGCGACCACCTGGAGCATAGACCTGCATTTCCCCGATCCGGAAATCACCCCTTACTTCCCGGGCGAGGAATTCAAGACCAGGACGGTGCACAACCGCATCTATCCGGCAGCAGTGCCTTACCGCTGCCTGTATTCCAGAAACGTGGATAACCTCTTCATGGCCGGCCGTGACATATCCGTCACCCACGTGGCCCTCGGCACGACCCGCGTCATGCGCACCTGCGGCATGTCAGGTGAGGTGGTTGGCCTGGCGGCCTCGGTATGCAAGGTCAGGAAGACATTTCCCCGCAATGTATACCGCTATTATTTTGCTGACCTTCAGAAACTTATGAAGAAAGGCGCTGCGGTGGACGGTCCTCTGCCGGATAACCAGCGCTTCAATGAGCAGAAGCCTCTGAAACAGCCGCGCCTGCTTAATCCTGACGCAAAATGAGAAAGATACTACTAAGTCTGATACTCTCCACCCTGTGCTTGTCTGCTTTGGCACAGGCGGAGAGTTGTTATGCCCGGCTGGAGGGGGATACCCTCCGGCTTGGCAATTCTTTGATAGAGCGGGGTTTCCTCTGGAACGACGGAGCGTTGGAAACCTTGAGCTTAAGCAGCAAGAACGATGCTTTCGTGCTGAAAACCAAGGGTTTGCGCCCGGACTTCAGGATGGGAAAGGGTGACGTGACGGATGCCCGGATGGAGCAGACCCGCGTCCCCGCCACCGGAAGGCATCCGGCATACTTGCTTGTGAGCGTGCAATATACCCAGGGCGAACTTGAAGTCAGGCGCGAGTACCGACTCTTCGAGGGCGTGCCTGCGATAGGATGCGACACCTGGGTCCGCGGCAGTTTCCGTGGCATTCTTGAGGGTGGCCGTGTAAACGCCGCCGATCATAAGAATATCGAGTCTTCCGCCGACATGGTATCAAAGGCCGTTTCCGGTACCGTTCTTGACCAGCTCAGCTTTCCGGGTGCGCACTGGCACGGGAAGGCGGTGCGTTTCAGGGACGTGACCGACTGGAACAACAACCTCGTGCAGGAGGAGGATTTCATCGCCTATCGCAAGCTTAGCTACAAGGGTAACCTGCTTTTCGTGCGGGACGGCATCTCCGGCAATGGCTTCTTCTTCTTGAAGGAGGCGCCCTGCTCCGATGTGCAGCTGGGCAACCCCTCCGGTGATTTCACCGCAGACTTCGGCCGTTTCCAGGTAACTGGTGCAGGCATCCTTCCGGAGGATATAAAGAAGGATGAGTGGACTCGCCTCTACGGCTGCGTTACCGGAGTATTCGGCCCGGGAGAACTGGCAGCGCTGAGCGCGGTGAGGGCCTGGCAGAAGACAGACCGCCTCCATCTGGATGTTGTTATGATGAATACATGGGGCGACCGCAGCCAGGATTCCAAGGTGAACGAGGAATTCTGCCTGAGTGAACTGGAACTGGCCTCCCGACTCGGAATCGCCGTTTTCCAGATCGATGACGGATGGCAGAGCGGCAAGAGCCCTAATTCCAAGGTAGCAAAGGGTTCGTTCCGGAACATCTGGGACAACCCCGATTACTGGACTCCGGATCCGGTCAAGTATCCCCGCGGGCTGGACCCTGTGGTGGACCGTGCGAGAGCACTCAGGATGGAGGTTGGCCTCTGGTATAATCCAAGCGTGCAGAACGACTTCGCCGATTGGGAGAAGGACGCCGAGGCGATCATCGGCCTCTGGAAAAAATACGGCATACGCATATTCAAGATAGATGGGCTCCAGATACCCACGAAGCAGGCAGAGAATAATCTCAGGCGCCTTTTCGACAGGGTTCGTGAAGCTACGGACGATGCCGTTGTTTTCAATCTGGATGCAACTGCCGGACGCCGTGCCGGATACCACTATTTCGGGGAGTACGGCAACATTTTCCTTGAAAACCGCTATACGGACTGGGGAAATTACTACCCCTACCATACCCTGCGCAATCTATGGATGCTGAGCCGTTATGTGCCGGCTGAGAAGCTCCAGACGGAGTTCCTGAATCCCTGGCGCAATGCTGACAAGTATGCGGAAGGGGATCCTTTCGCTCCGGCGAACTACGACTTCGGATACCTGGCCGCAATCTCCTTTGCTGGCCAGCCCCTGGCGTGGATGGAGGCATCCAACCTGCCGGAAGAAGCTTTCGCCACTGGTGACTTGATCCGCGCATACCGTGAAATATCCTCCGAATTCCATTCCGGCATCATCCTCCCTATCGGGGAGGAACCATCCGGCCGCTCCTGGACTGGATTCCAGAGCATTATAAGTCCCAACGAAGGCTATCTCCTGATATATCGTGAGGATAATCCTGCCAAAAAGGCAAGAATCCGCACCTGGCTCCCGGAAGGACGTCGCGTTCGCCTCGTGCCGGTGCTTGGAAGTGGCCGCAGCATCCGTTCCAAGGTAGGTGCCGATGGATGTATCTGCCTGAAAATCAGAGAGAAGAATTCAAGCAAATTGTATAAATACCTGATAAAATGAAAAAAACGATTTTGAAAAGAATCTTCATTTTAGGCCTTCTGGTCTTTGCATTCAGTTGTCAACCCGAAACTCCGGTAGTTGAGGGCAAGGTGACTTTGGGACAGGGTGTCCCGGCAACCGGAATCGCATTGGAAAGTACGGTTTCCACAGCAACATTCACCATTTCCGCCACCAAGGCATGGACCAGTTCCGTATCTGCCAACTGGTTCAGCATCAGGCCCGAAAGCGGCGAGGCCGGTGAAAGCATTACCATTACTTTGACCAGCCAGGCGAATGAAACTGGAGACAGCCGCACGGCCAACATTACCGTCAGCTGCGAGAAATCCACCGTGACCGTTCCTGTGACCCAGGTTCAGAACAACGTGATGGTGCTGGATAACCAGACCTTCAGCGTGGCTGCCGCAGGAGAGACGATCAATCTCCCCTTCAAGTCCAACGTGCAGGTTACTCCTTCATCCGATGTCGCATGGATTACCGTCGCCCAGACCAAGGCGGTCGAGGATCATGTTTTCTCCATTACAGTGGCCGCAAACGAGGCATATGAAGGGCGTGAAGGTCACGTGACATTCGCTTCCGCCGCTGGAAACGCCGTCATTACGATTAAGCAGGAAGCGGCGGAAGAACCCTCAGACGGCATCATCCGTATCCTTGCCATCGGAAACAGTTTCTCTCAGGATGCTGTGGAGCAATACCTCTGGAACCTTTTCAATGCCGCAGGTAAAAAGGTTATCATCGGCGATCTGTACATTGGGGGATGCTCGCTGGAGACTCATTATAACAATTCCCAGTCAGATGCTGCAGACTATTATTACCGTAAGATAGTGGACGGCGAAAAAACCGAAACCAGATCCAGTCTTGCCGCCGGTCTCGAAGATGAGAAGTGGGATTACGTGAGTTTTCAGCAGGTCAGCGGATTGTCCGGACAGGCGGAGACTTATGAGCCTTATCTGGGCAACCTTATCACCTATGTGAAGGGAAAGGTTGGCGAAAAAGCCACTCTCCTTCTCCATCAGACCTGGGCTTATGCTACCACGTCCGACCATTCCGACTTCTCTAAGTACGACAAGAACCAGATGACAATGTATAATGCCATCATGAGCGCCGGACAGACGGCTATGGCTGCACATTCCGAGCTTAAGGCCGTGGTTCCTTGCGGAACTGCAATCCAGAACGGACGCACCACCTGGCTCGGCGACACTTTCAACCGTGACGGCTATCATCTTGAGGTTACCTACGGCCGCTTCACTGCTGCCTGCACCTGGTACGAGACCATTTCGGGAGAATCTGTGCTGAATACTACCTGGCATCACGAGAACATCGATGATACCCTTGCCGAGATTTGCCGTGCAGCCGCACATGCGGCTTGCGCAAAGCCTTGGGAAGTGACCGAACTCACCGACTATAAGACTCCCACCACCCAGGACCCCGACTTCACCGTTCCCGTACAGATCGACTTTGGAGCCGGCACAACTGCAACCCCTGCAGGCTGGAGCCGGGTGCCCGTCTATTCAACCACGGATCCTGTCTTCCTCAAGAACGCCGAAGATAAATATGCAAGCATCAGCATTACCGGATTGACCGGCTTCACTGCCAGCTATAATGGGGTGGGCGGAGAAGTAGATCAGGAACTCACCATCAACGGAGTCAATTATCCCAAGGGTGTCTGGTACGATGGCATTATGATTGGTGGTACCAAGAATCAGGGTGATGTAGGTCCTGCGGTCGTTACCATCTCCGGATTCGATCCTTCCCTCACATACGACCTTACCATCATTGCGGTTCGCTGGAACGGAAGTGCTGCCGCACGTATAAGCGAGTACAAGGTAATAGGCAAGACGGAATCCGAAGCCAAGAGTATCAACACCGGTCTTAAGAATATAACCGCCACAGATGGCAACTTCGATGGCTTTGGCGTCAGTTTCACCGGAGTGGCTCCCGCCTCGGATGGCACCATCAAGGTATCCATCATAGGCAAAGATACCACTCTTGCCGCTGACGGACATATCAACGCACTTACCATTAAAAAAGCTCAATGATAACAAGCCTTATCCTCGCTCTGACATTATTCCTGCTCCCCAACCCTTATGGAAGGGAGCAGGTTTCCCTTAACGGTGAATGGTCCGCTATCATAGACCAGTACGATGTAGGTACTGGCAAACAACTCTGGCAAGACCGGAGACCTGCCGACAAGCAGGAGTTTCTGGAGTATTCCTGGGACGGTGCTCTCAAACTCAATGTCCCGGGGGACTGGAATTCCCAGGAATCCGAACTCTGGCGCTATGAAGGCACGGTCTGGTATGCCAGGCATTTCGAGGCCTGCAAGACCGAAGGCAGGCATATTCTGTACTTCGCCGGTGTCAGCCAGCGTTGCAGAGTCTGGCTCAACGGCCAAAGTGTGGCAGATCACGAAGGCTCGTTCACTCCTTTCCAGGCGGAAGTCACCAATTTGCTGAAAGACGGGGATAATTTCCTTGTCGTCAAGGTGGATAACAAGCGCCGGAAAGAGGCTATCCCGGCGATGTCTTTCGACTGGTGGAATTACGGCGGCATTACCCGAGACGTAATGCTGCTGAATGTGCCTCAGCTATATGTGTCCGACTACTTTGTGCGGTTGCAAGATGGCACATCCGACAGGATAGCGGCGGATGTGCAGGTGACTCCGCCATTCGGCGGGGTTGAGGTCAATATCTCCATCCCTGAACTTAAACTTAAGGCCAAGGCAAAGACAGATGAGAAGGGGGTCGCACATTTCCAACTGAAAGCAAAAAAACTTCGTCTCTGGAAACCTCTCGATCCCAAACTCTACGAAGTCTGCATCAGTGCGAGTGAAGATATAATTACCGACAGAATAGGCTTCCGCAGCATATCCGTCGATGGCACCCGCATCCTCGTAAACGGTGAGGAGACCTTCCTCAAGAGCATCTCCTTCCATGAAGAAATCCCCATGGAAAAACGCCGGGCCGTTTCCGAAGACGATGCGCACGTGCTGGTCGATGCAGCTCTTGAACTTGGCTGCAATGCCATTCGCCTTGCACATTACCCGCAAAGCGAATACATCGTACGCTATGCCGAGGAAAAGGGGCTGCTGATCTGGGAGGAAATACCCCTGTGGCAAGGGATAGACTTCTCCAATGAGAATACTTACAAAAAAGCGGAGAAGTACCTTTGGGAGATGATTGCGCGGGACCGCAATCGATGCGCCATCGGTTTCTGGAGCATCTCCAATGAGACCAGGCCGGCAACGGACAGGGATGCTTTCCTGAGCCGTCTGCTGGATTACGGCCGCTCGCTGGATTCATCCCGCCTGTTCACTTCTGCATTCGATGTGGCATTTTTTATCCCCGAAGCGGACGAGTTCCAGATGAAGGATGGATTCGCCGGGAAACTGGACTTGATCGGCATCAATAAATACATGGGATGGTATGCCAAATGGCCCAAGCCTGCAGCAGAGATACGCTGGAATGTCTTTACCGATAAACCTCTGGTTATCAGTGAGTTCGGATGCGAGGCCCTGGCCGGGCGCACGGGCGATGCCGATGTCGCCAGTTCCTGGAGCGAAGACTATCAGGCTGCCCTCTACCGGGACAATCTGACCATGTTCCGCAACATCCCCAACCTGGCCGGCGTATCGCCCTGGGTGCTCTTCGATTTCCTGAGCCCATATCGCCAGCATCCCTCCAACCAATCATTTTTCAACAGAAAGGGACTGCTGTCCGACAAGGGACGCAAGAAAAAAGCCTGGTATGTGATGAATGCATACTATCGCGGAGTCCCGGAACTGTCCGGCCCGGTTTATAAGGATGCATCCGCTCCGGAAGAACTTAGGGTGAACGACCTGCTTTCCCGGATGACACTTCACGAGAAGGTAATGCAGTTGAACCAGTACACTCTGGGCCGCAACAACAACGTGAACAACATAGGGGAGGAGGTGATTGACATCCCTGCCGAAATCGGTTCCCTGATCTATTTCGACACCGATGCGACGCTCCGCAATATCATGCAGAAGAAGGCTGTGGAAAACTCGCGTCTGGGCATCCCGATACTGTTCGGCTATGATGACATCCATGGCTTCAAGACACTTTACCAGATTTCTCTGGGCCAGGCCTGTTCCTGGAATCCGGAACTGGTGGAAAAGATGTGTGCACATTCGGCCCGCGAAGCCCGCAGGAGCGGTGTGGACTGGAC
>CAMJJO010000039.1 GCA_946406095.1 uncultured Bacteroidales bacterium
CCCCAGGGTTTCACCACCTCATCCGGCCAGGGGCCTTCGGAGGATGCTTCCGGGGTGAACATGGAGCAGGTCTCGGCCTTGTCGGAGATGCTCCAGGTGAGCATGCTGATGCCGCGCTCCATGGCCCAGTCCGTCCAGGCCTTCCAGGATTCCATATCCATGGGGCCGTCGCCTGTGGCTTCGCATGAGGCGCATTCCGAGAGGAGAATGGGAATGCCTGCGGCGAGGGCCGCATCGCTGCGCTCACGCAGATAATCCTTATGTGTGGCGGCATAGAAATGCACCGTATACATCAGGTTATCGTAGCAAGTTACCGGATTCTCCGGCACCAGATGGATGTCCTGATCCCAGTGCGGGCAGCCCATGAGTATCAAAGGATGAACTTTCGAGATGCCGGTAATGACGCCGATCAGCTCCTCTGCATAAGCCTTGAGTTCGGCCCAGCTGTCTTCGACCGGCTCGTTATAAAGCTCATAAATCACGTTGGGGCAGTCGGCATAGCGGGTGGCCACCTTGGTAAAGAAATCCTTTGCTTCGTCCAGATGCAGCACATGCGAATGCCAGTCCACAATCACGTAGGCGCCGCACTCTATCGCCCCGTCAACCACGTTGTAGAGGCATTCGAGGGCAAACTCAGGCTCTCCCATATATCCTCCGTGTATGCCGGGGTTGTCGGACTTGGCGTGGTCGTCGGCACCGATCGCAGCACGGAATATGGGCACGCCCCAGTCTTCGTGAAGATGCTTCACGGCTTCCTTGTTGTAGAAACGCGGCCAGATGTTGTGCCAGCCGAAACTTACACCCCTCATTACGACAGGTTTACCGTCAGCCATAAGCTGGGTGCCCTCAACTTTCAGGGGGGCGACCTTCGGCGCGGAATTGCAGCATCCTGCGAGAAGAGCCAGGACGGCAGCGGCCAGAGTCAGAACTTTATTCATTTACTTACTTCTTGATGGGATATAGGTGGATCAGGAACACTATCAGCAACGCGATTGCAGCCGGGAACAGCGAGAAGAGGTTCCATATCATATTGCATACGGAGGCCTCGTTGGTGATGGTCACCACCGTCTGTCCGGTTGCAGGATCGGTTCCGGAGATGAATCCGGCAACTCCAAGCAGCATTGCGACCAGTGCCCCGGAGATGGCAGAACCGAACTTCTGGGCCATGGTGCCGGAAGAGAAGATCAGCCCCGTAGAGGAAGTGCCGTTCTTCTCGGTAGCGTAGTCGGCCACATCCGCATACATGGACCAGAGAAGCGGGGAATACAGCCCTATGCCTACGGAAGTCAGGATTACCATCGCAACCATCACCCAGATATACTTGGGATCCATGGGGATGAAGAAGAACGCGACGGACGTTACCGCACAGATGATGGCAGCTATACGGAAGGCGCGACGCTTGGAACCGGCCCATTTGGTGAATGCGGGCGAAAGACCTCCGAAAATCATGCAGGTAACCTCACCGAAGGTCATGAAGACGGTGTAGTTGATAATCAGTCCGCTGACCGTAACGTCGCCATGCAGGCAATACTGAAGAAGGTATCCGGCCACGGCATAACGGAAGCCGTTGAAGAAATTGGTGCAGATGCCTATGAGCGTCAGGTATATCCAGGGTTTGTTGCGGAAAAGATCGGCAAAGGGCTTGAAGGAGAACTTCTCGGCGCGCACCGGTTTGAGGCGTTCTTTGGTGAGAAGGCCGCAGGCGAGGGTGCCCAGGGCAGCCAGGGCGCCGAGCACCACGCCCAGCACAGCATACTGGTGCTGGTCGGTTCCTCCTATCAGTTTCTGAAGGTAAGGGAAGGAGAGCAGGGTCACGAAACCCATTGCATATGCTCCCACCATGCGATAGGAAGAGAACTGGTTCTTCTCGTCGTCGTTGTCGGTCATCACACCCAGCAGCGAACCGTAAGGGACATTTACCGCAGTGTAGACAGCCATCATCAACAGATATAGCGAATATGCCCAGATGCGCTTGCCCACTATGCCGAGGTCCGGAGTATAGAGCAGCAGTGCGAATACTACACCGAGGGGAATTGCCCCGAAGATGAGCCAAGGCCTGTAGGTTCCCCAGCGGGACTGCGTGCGGTCTGCCAGCGCTCCCATCATAGGGTCTGTGATCACATCGAAAAGACGTGCTACCAGCATCAAGGTTGCGGTATCCGCCACCGTCAGCCCGAAAATATTCGTGAAAAACAACGGAAATGCTATGGACATCACCTTCCAGGTAATGCCGCCGGCAGCGGCGTCTCCCAGGGCGTATCCTATTTTCTCCGAGAATTTTGCCATATTCTATTTCCTCTTAAGGTTTTTGTCGATAAGGCTGTTCAGCCTTTCTACGGTCAGCCCGGTGCGGAATCCGTCTGGGGCCGTATTCAGGCAATAGTCCGTAAGGCGGTCTATACTGGAAACCGCCACGTGCATGCGGGTGTCGCTGGATGCGTAATAGATGTAGACGGTGCCGTCGTCATCGGCAATCCAGCCGTTGGAAAAGAGCACGTTCATCACGTCCCCGATGTATTCCTCTCCCTGCGGAGCCATGAAGAAACCGGCCGGCTCGGCAATCACGCGTGAAGGATCGTCGAGGGCGGTCATATACATGTAGAGCACATAGCGCAGGCCGGATGCGCATCCGCGGACGCCGTGGGCCAGATGCAACCAGCCTTTGGGAGTCTTGATCGGAGCGGGGCCTTCACCGTTCTTGCTTTCCTTGATGGTATGATAGTGGCGGGTGTTGATGATCTTCTCGTCGCGTATGACTGCGCCTTCCATGGTGTCCACCAGGGCCCAGCCTATTCCGCCGCCGCTTCCGGCATCGATGAACCCGTCCTGAGGGCGCGTGTAGAGAGCATATTTGCCGTTCACGAACTCGGGGTGAAGCACCACGTTGCGCTGCTGGCTGCCTGCCTGGATGTCCGGCAGACGCTCCCAGGTGCGGAGGTCCCTGGTGCGGGCCACTCCGGCTGCCGCCACGGCGGAAGAAAGATCTCCTTCGGGCGCGGCGGGATCCTTGCGCTCGACGCAGAAGATGCCATAGATCCAGCCATCTTCGTGGGCAGTCAGGCGCATGTCATAAACATTGGTGGCCGGCTCCCCGTATTCTGGCATAGTTACAGGACGGTCCCAGAAACGGAAGCCGTGTGTGCCATGGGTGCTCTCAGCGACGGCGAAGAAAGACTTACGGTCGGCAGCCTCCACCCTCACCACCATATAGTAACGGTTCTTTATCTTGATGGCGCCGGCATTGAATGCGGCGTGGATGCCGAATCGCTCCATAAGATAGGGGTTGCTCGCCGGATCGAAGTCGTAGCGCCACTCCAGAGGGGCATGGTCGGCGGTCACCACCGGAAACTCGTATCTTTCGTAAATCCCGTTATCCTCGACGGGCACATTGATCCTCTTGAGCAATTCCTCGTGACGTGCACGGAGGAAACTTTCTCTCTGCTTGAAATCCATAACGCTAAAGCAATACTATTTGTTCCTGATCTGCAAAATTCTTGAAGTCCTCTTCGTACTTGAAGCCCTTCCAGGGGCCGAAGAAGTGCTCCGGCTTGTCCCAGGCGTTGCGCCAGGTGAGCACATAGGCGATGGGATAATCCTTGATGGCGGGATAGAGGGCATCCATCCACCATGTGGGATAGCCGAAACCCTCCAGACCGGTTTCGGAGAGGGCTATGACCTTTCCGTGCTCCTTGCCCAGGCGGGTCAGGAACTTGAGGCTCCAGGTCAGTTCCTTGCGAAATTTCCTGCAAGCGGCAGGAGCTCCGGCCTCATCCGTCTGCTGGGTATAGGCATCGAAGCCGAGTATGTCTATGATCCCATCGCCGGGATAGCGTTCCATATAGCCCTTGGCATCCACATCCATGTTAGGGGAGAAGCACCAGAGGATGTTGTCGAATCCCCGTTCCTTCTCCAGATAGTCGAAGGTCATCTGCCACAGGGCGATGTACTGCTCTCGGGTGCAGAGTTTCTGTCCCCACCAGAACCAGCTCCCGGTATTCTCGTGCCATGGGCGGAAGATGAAGGGGATGAGCTTTCCGTCGGCATCGCGCAGGGTGTCGAAGAAATCCCCTAGAATCTGCAGCCATCCCATGAACTTGGCGTGGTTCTCGCCACCCTCGAGTATGGAAGCCACCGCCTTGTCTGAGCTGGTATCCCAGGCGCTGTCCCCCGTGAGGGGATTGCGGGGATGCCAGGAGAAGGTGACCACTCCTCCCCTCTCCACCTGCTTCAGCGCGGAACGGCGGATGAGTTCGAAGGGCACGGCATCCAGGCTCTTTTCTCCTCCAAGCTCGATTTCGCCAAGCTCGAGGCCGAGTACGGCGGGATACTTTCCGCAGACCTCCTTCACGTCGGAACGCTCCAGAGGGTCGTTCGCAGGGTCTTCCACGCACCAGCTATGGCCATAGCACAGGTCATCCTGATGGCCGTAAAGAATCTTGCCGGCATCCGCCGAGGCCTTCAGGCAGTCGAGCAGTCTGTCTGCTGGTGTGACAGGGGTCATTGCGCACGAAAGGCAGACGAGGGCCGCCGCTGCAAAGACAATTGAACACTTCGTTATCTTATTCATAATCAGAATTTTGGTGCCTTGTTATAAACGGATTCAAGGGTGTAAGATGGAGTATTATCCGTCATGGCCTTAACCATGATGTCCACCACCTCCTTGCTGCTTCCCATGTATTCTCCGGTGCCGTGGTTTATGTAGCCGTGGCGCTCCTTTCCATAGCCGGACGCGCCGTTATCCCAAAGATATGCGGGCATTCCGAAGGTCTTGGCGGCCTTCACCACATACTCTAGATAGTACTTGTAGAATGCCCAGGAACGGGTGTCGGAAGAGTTGCGCATGGAGCATCCGTATTCACCCAGATAGACGGGGATTCCTTTATTTACATAGTTTCGCATCAGTTTGCGGAAGACACTCTGCACATAGTCCTCATCGCTTCCGGAAGCCTTCTTTCCTGCTGCGCCGGTGTGCCCCCAATCGGAATACTGCGTATCGCCGATGGTATAATCGCTGGGATCGTAGAAGTGCACTGCGAGCATGGTCTTGCCTGCAGGATCCGAGGGCATCGTGAAATAATCCGTAAAGCCGGGGCTTGCGGCATAAGTGGGCACCCCGAGCCAACGGGTGGCGTTATTGCCTCCGGTAGCACGCACGGCATCCACGAATACCTGGTTCCATTCATTGAGCACGTTGCACTGCAGGGTCGGATTCGCCCTGAATTCTGCGCTCCAACCCCAGCCGCCGTCCTGAAGCTCGTTGAACGATTCCAGGATCAGCCACTCGCCCTTATCCTTGAGTTTATTCGCTATCTGAGTCCAGACTGCACGGATCTTGGCCTTGGTGGTGGTATTGAATTCCGCATCTTTCGAAGCCTTCAGCAAATCCAGCCAGCGGCCGTCCTTGTTGCACTCGTCGTGATGGGTGTTGACAATGGCGTAGAGACCGGCATTCTCGGCATACCCCACAATCTCGGCCACCCTGTCGAGCCAGGCCGCGTCGATGGTATAGTCGGGAGCTGCGCCTATCTTCTCGAGCCAGGTGACAGGGATGCGCACTGCCGTGAAACCTGCTTTCTTAAGATTGGTGAAGGTTGCCTGGGTGCACACGGGATTGCCCCATGCGGTCTCGGACGGCATATTGCCGCTCGTGGCATCCATCTGGTTACCCATATTCCAACCAAGGCCTATCTTCGCAGCCAGGTTCCAGG
This sequence comes from uncultured Bacteroidales bacterium, assembly GCA_946406095.1. Lineage (GTDB taxonomy): Bacteria > Bacteroidota > Bacteroidia > Bacteroidales > UBA932 > Cryptobacteroides. The sequence continues at coordinate 5,709 of CAMJJO010000039.1, forward strand.
CGACATCGGACAGGCGCTCGTCGGTGCCGGGATCCACCGGGGCAGCCTCGGTAGTGAATGACACAGATGCCGCCGCTGCGGCTTCCTGATTGTCTTTGTATCCCTGCACGACTCCGGCGGGGATGCTTACACTATACTGCTTGCCGTAATCGAGCCCGGTAATGCTGACCGTCACATTTTTCGAGTAGGCGGCAGTCTTGGTGATTTCCGCACCGCCGGTAATGCTGACCTTGGACTGGTCGGCCGCGAGGATCTTGATGTTCTGGTCGAAGGTAAAAACCACTTCCTTTGTGCTGATTGCAATGCCGGTGGCGCCGGCGGCAGGTTCGGTCGACACAAGCACGGGAGCATCGGCCTTAGTGGCTTCTTCCGTGCCGGAACCGTTGCAGCAGCTGATCAGCGGTAGGGCGATTGCAAGATAGATTAGTCTGCGGATATTCATCATTTATTTCCAGTTTGTCACACTGCCCCTGTTGAGCATGTATGTATTTGATAAAGCTTTTTCCCAGTCATCGACAGAATTGTTCCAGCCGTCGGCATAGAGGGCGGGCTTGCCGTCCACGAAATTGTTCCAGGTGAGGAAATAGAGCCAGGGCGCGCCTTCTGCATAGCAGGCATCGAAATCGAAGAGATTGCCTATCTCGCAGAGCGCAACCATCTTGTTGCCCTTCACCGAGTCGTTGACACGCTTGAACGTGGCGGACTGGGTGGTGTTCTTGTCTACATAAAGATCGCAGCCGACAAGGTCCACACAGTCATCTCCCGGATACCAGGCTTCCATTTTTTCGGTTTCCGCCAGTTTGCCTTCATCACTTGTCTGTATGGTCCAGACCCACACCAGGTTGTTCAAGGCGTAGGTGCCGGTCAGTTTGTCGTAAAGATACCTCCAGAGCTGCCTGCAAGGCTCGGCGCCGTCAAGCCCCCACCAGAACCAGGGGCCCCAGGTGTAGTCTCCGGCGGCCTCATGAAGAGGGCGGAAGAGTACAGGTATATCGGCATCTGAAAGCAGTTTGAGATACCCGGCAAGTTTTTCTATCTGGGCATCCATGCACTCGTGCTGCCAGGTCCCTTCTTTAAGGGCGTCCTTGGGGTGGAATGCCTTGTTCGCGGAGGTGTAGAAGGCATATTCCCCGGGATCGTGCTTCCGGAAAACCTCTTCCGATTTGGGCACGTTCCAATGCCAGCATATCTGGATGATGCTGCCATCGTCCCATGCCTTCTTCACTTCGGTGATATCTCCATAATCCGGGCAGTCGGCCCATGCCTTCGGCGGCCATTCCATGAAAAGATAGTCATATCCGAGGATGGCCGGATACTTTCCAGTAATACTGTTGATGTGGTCGGCGAACTGATTGTCCCATCCGCTCTTGCAGGCCATCGTGCCGCTGAGGGTTTTCTTGCCGTAGTTGTCGAGGAGGAACTGATAGAGCGCCTTTGCCCTCGCACTTGCTTTGGCATTGGTGAGAGTCTTCTGAGGATTCATCCCGTAGGTCTTGAATTCCTTCATGGTGAAGCTGGTGCTGGCGCCTTCTGCAGCACTCTGATTGTCTTTATATCCCTGCACTATGCCGGAAGGGATGCTGACGGTGTAGGTTTTCCCCTGTTCCAGGCCCTCTACATCCACCGTCAGGGTCTTGGCATAAGCGTTCACTTTCGAGACCGACGCTCCCCCGGACACCGTCACTTTGCCATAGTCCGCGGTCAACACCTTGATATTCTGGTCGTAGGTGAACACAATGCTCAAGCTGGTTCCGGTAAGATCGGCGGTGCCGTCGGCCGGGCTTACGGAAACGAGCATCGGGGGCGTCACGGGATCCGGCGGATCCACCTCCTTCCCGCAGGAAAGGAGCAACAGGGCCGCAAATAGACAATACAGATACTTTTTCATAATCAGGACCCGGAGGGAGGGTCAGCCCCCTCCGGGCAAAAAGTTAAAAGATGGTAACCTTGGTGAAGGTGAGGCCGGAGCCCTGGATAATGATACCAATATTATCCTGCTCTTCAGCACTGCCCTTCTTGGCCTGGATGTTGTCCAGAATCTCTTTGGTCAGGACCATCTTGGTGCAGCGGTCCAGAATGCCATCCGTGAACCATCCGTACACGTCGGTAGGAACAAGGGTGCCGTTGAAGGTGGTTCCGCCGGCATTGTCGAAGTTGATGCCGCTCCAGTCGCCATAGTTCACCTGAGCCTGGTCCCACTGCTGATCCACCTGAGTGTAGTAGAACGACAGTATCTGGCCTTCCTGCACACCTTCGAACCTGGCGGCAGGAATCAAAACCCGGCCACCGTCGCCCCAGCTGATCTGGACCTTTCCTTCCCAGATATCAATTTCCTGAGGAACTTCCTGCAGAATCTCTATCTTGGTGAAGGTAAGGCCGGAACCCTGGATAATGATTCCAAGATCAGTCTGATCTTCTGCGCTGCCCTTCTTGGCCTGGATGTTGTCGAGGATATCCTTTGTGAGCACAACCTCCGTGCAACGGTCCAAAATGCCATCCGTGAACCATCCGTACACATCGGTAGGAACAAGTGTTCCGTTGAATGTAGTGCCCTTGGGATCGTCGAAGTTGATTCCGGTCCAGTCACCATAGTTCACCTGGGCCTGATCCCACTGCTGGTCCACCTGAGTGTAGTAGAGCCGCATTACGGTACCGCCCCTTATACCCACGAACTTCTCCGCAGGAACCAGGATACGGCCGCCGTCACCCCAGGTAATCTGGGTCTTGCCTTCCCAGGCGATGATGTGGTTGATCTCGAGCTGAACCCCGATTTGGCTGGGGCAGACTTCCTTGTCGCCATTCATCAGTTCGAAGGTGATGTTGTAGCTGCCGACCTTGTTGTAAGGCATGATGAAGGAAACCTCGTCGTCGGTACGTTTGATATACTGAGTCACCTTGGCATCACCGATGTAGATGCGGTCTACCATCATGAAGTTGGAGCCCTTGAGCGTCACGGTTGCACCGATGTGCTCGGCAGCAGGCATCTCGTTCACGATGATGAAGGAGTGGTAATTGACGGTGATATCCTCGGCAGGTTCGACTTTTTCGCCGTTTGCGAGTTTGAGAACCACCTTGCCGCTGACCGAAGTCGATGCGGTGGCAATCTCTATCGCACCTTCCTTGAGTTCGAAAGCCTCATCCTTGCCACCGAGAGTGACTCCGGTGATAAGGTCGAGATCCGTACCGCTGACTTTGAGGGTGTCTCCGGCATAAATGGCGGTGGGAGCAATAGCTGTAACGGTGGGATGCACGAGGGTGTAAGCCACGGAAACCTGATCACCGCTGTCCATGGTGAGGGTTACGTCACCTTCTGTTGCCTTTGCAGGAACGGTAAGCGTAATCTTGCCGTCTGCGAATGCAAACTCCACGCTGGATGCACCGGGCAGGCCTACGCCCGTGATGAGATCGAGACCGGTGCCACTGATAGTCAGGACTTCACCGGCCTTGACGGGCTGGGGAGCTGCAGAAAGTCCGGTAGGAACCACCAGGGTGATGGTGCCGGCCTTGAAGCTCTTGCCGGCAAAACTGACGGCGTTCACGTCGCCGCTCTGTGCCGTCGCAGGCAAACTGAGAGAGAGAGTCTTGTTATCTGCCGAAACGGTGAAATCCGACACTTCGGTGCCGCCCTCGAAAACGACCTTTTCGATCATGTTCAGGTAGGCGCCCTTGATGGTCAGGGCCTGGCCGGGCTTCGCAGTGGCGATTTCAAGGCTGCTGACAGTAGGGTCACCGATAACCAGATCAGCCTCGGAATAGCTCTTGTTGGCTATAGCATCGGGATCCTCCGCTTCGTCGGCATCCCCAAGAATGATCTTGCCGGTAACCGCCTTGGCGGGCACCACTACCTTAAGGCTCTTGCGGGTCTTTTCGGTGATGGCGTCGCCGGAAGCGATGACTCCGTTCGCAAAGATGACTTCCTGGATCAGGTTCATATAGTCTCCCGTAACGGTGATGACGTCACCGGGCATTGCGCTCTTGGGAGTAAAGTCGGTAAACTCGATGGGCTCGGTGTAAGTGAGCTCTGTAAGACTGGTAAGAGTCTTTCCGTCCTTACTTACGATTGAGATCTTGCCCACCTCTTCGGTAGTATTCGGAAGCTTTACGGTAATCTTGCTCTTCTTCCCCTTCTCTACGACGGTGATATCCGTAATAGGGTCGATTCCGGGGATACGGACCTCGGCAACCTCTTCGAGGAAACTGCCGATGATGGTGAGTTCGCCTCCGCGATAGATCGGATTAGGAGCGAAGGAACCGAATGCGAGTTCCGAGCTGAACTGATCCGTATCGAGGTCGGCGCTGGTCTGGCAGGCCTGGAAGGATGCCAGAGCGACAGCGGCGATGCATATAAGTTTAAATATGTTTTTCATACGCATAATCCATTAAAGGGGTACAACACGGATATTATCAATAGCGATGATGGGAGAACCTGCGGTACCCGGAGTCGAACCGCCGTACACGAACATGGCAAATCCATGCAGATAGCTGTCGTCGAATGCGGTTGCGCAGGCTCCGCCTCCGCTCGTCTTGGTGAATTCGGAGAGAGGGAAGGATACCGTTACCCACTTGTCGCCGGTGTCGTACTTACCGCTTGCAGTCCAGGGCTCCCACACGTAACGAGGGAAGTCCTCTGCAGTATAGTAGGCATTGGTCATGTTGGACTCGGAGACAGATGCCTCGTTGGAGAACATGATCTGCATAGCATAGCTGGTCCAGGGATTGCTCGTAGGAACCATGATCTCGAACTTGATGCACAGACCTCCTACGCCATACTTCTTGATGTAGTTGGCAAACTCGGTGTTCGAATACAGCGGAGGATTTGCGCTTCCGACTGCTCCGGGCCAATAGTTGAAGGCCATCTCGTCTTCTTTCCAGTCATCCCACGGGCCTGCTGCCATATCGGCGGCAAAAGCGATGTAATTGCCGCTGAGGGCAGGGAACGCGTGATCGCCGGGAGCGTGAAGGACCTTGCTGCCATCGCGCCAGCCAGCGCCGATAGCACGGCCGTAGACGCCGTCCCAGTCGAAGAGAATGTTGCGCGTGTCGCGGAACTGGAAGTTACTGCGGCCGGTACCGGATGCGGTGGTAACCTCGACGGGGCCGGATGCAGCACCTGCAGGCACCTTGAAGGTGATGGTTTCGGAGGAAACCACGGTGTAGCTGCTGACGGAAACGCCGGGGATATTGACTCCGGTAACATCGATAAAGTACTTTCCCTTGAGGGTCACATCCTCACCGTCGGCAGCCCATTCATTGCTGATGGAAGTAACCTTCGGGACAGGAGGAAGGATCTTGAAATCGTAGGTGACGGAGTCCTTGGCCGCAGTGACAAGGTAAATCTTGTCGGTCTGCACGGTGGCCGCGGTGCTCGGCACTGCAACGATCAGAGTGTTGTCGGTAATGTAGCTGGTATTCAGCACGGCGGCCTGGTCGTTGAAATAGATGTCGTGCACGCTGCGCAGGTTGGAGCCTACGATGCAGAGCACCTCGTCCATGAAGGCCTGGGTGATGAACACGTCCTGGTCGGCATACCGTACGAAATCTACCGTAGGCTTGCCTTCCGTAGCGTGGAAGCGGTCCGGATAATCCTCTGCGCAGGATGCGAGAGCAAAGATTCCGGCGATGATTCCTATATATTTAAGCATTGATTTCATAAGGCTCATCGATTAAAAGTTATACGAATAAGTCTCACGCACGTCAACGTGGATGGGATCTGCAGTAGAGGCCACGTTGGGATTGAGGACCACGTCTTCGGTAGGGAACGGCATGGTGAACATCTCGGGCTTAACGTCGGTGAGCTGATACTGGGTGGTATCGTAACTGATTCCGCTGGCATCCCATGCATTTGCACCCGGGCCTACGTAATTGCCCTTCTCGTCGCAGACGAAGCTCTTGTAAGCAGCGTCCAGACCACCATAGACAGAGCGCCTCTGGGCCTTGATCTCGGCAATCACCTCGTCCATCTTGTAGTAGGAACGGCGTACGAAGTCGTACCAGTTGTCGCCTTCGAGGGCGAGTTCCAGACGGCGTTCTTTCCAGATATCGTTGATAGTCACCGAGGTAAGATCTGCCGCATGAGCGCGCTGACGCACCTTGTTTACGTATGTAAGAGCGGTAGAAGCATCGTTGGTGAGCAGGCAGGCCTCTGCATAGACGAGGTAAACATCCGACAGCCTGAGGATATGGGTAGGCAGGGAGTTGTACATATATGCCGGGGAATGACCGACTGCGGCCACATGGTCTGCAGTGTCACCATAGAGATGCTTGGCAAAGTTGGCGCCGGTTCCGCATCCGAATGCACCGGAAGTGGGATTCGGGGAATAGTCGGAATCGTAGAAGAAACGATAGAAATCGAATCCGCCCATGTCGGTCCAGAAGTAATCGTACTGGTCGCCGAACATCATCATGGTCGCCTGACGGCGGTCATCCTTGTTCACGCGGGACTGGGGATTCTCGGAAGCGGAAACTCCGAAGAGATCCTGGAGGTCCACCGAAGGGCCTTTCCAGTCGCCCCAGAGGTCGCCGAATTCATCGAAACCGACGAGACCCACGTCGC
>CAMJJO010000040.1 GCA_946406095.1 uncultured Bacteroidales bacterium
TCCGCAAGCAGTTCGACTGCTCCGGTGCTCTCGTTGGTCCAGCGGCTGATGGAACGGCCTTCGTTGACTGCGGCTGCGAAATCCTTGAATTCCTTGGCATCCGGAATACCTCCGATGTTCGGATCCTCGGTCACGTTGACCTCGAAGGCCAATGCACCCATGTCTCGCAGTTCTCCCGCTTTAACCGTACGTGCAGTAACGGCCTTTCGCATCATACCACCCTCGGAATCGATGATTTCGATCTGGTAACCAGATGCATAGTTGCCCGCAGGGATGGGGACATAAAGCACCAGAGGCGTAGCAGAGAGGGCCTTGTTGATATTGATCTTGACCACCTTGTCGGCATCGGCAGTAGATGAACCGGTGAGGGCGAAAGTGGTGAAGTCGATAGCGAAATCGCCGCTGAGCTGCTCTTCGCCGAGCCCCTTGAGGGTAAGGTCTTTGACTGTTGTCGTGGCTTCACCGGTAAGGGAAATCTTGAGGAAGGCGGTCAGGGCCTTGAAGGACATTGTTTCCCCACTCTCAAGATAGCCGGCGAGGGGTGTAAAGACTTTATCGGCTTCCAAGGAGGAAGGGAGAGTCACCGTCGAAGCGTCCTTATAGATGGTGGTCGGATAAACGGCTTTGTAAGGAGCGGTGAGAGCGGTTTTGAATTCGAAAGTAGCCGTGGCCGCCGCCTCTGTGATTGCATAGGAATTGGCGCCGTTCACGTTGATGGCATCACCTTCGGTCCAAGTCACTTTCACACCGTCGATGGCGGTCTTGGTAAGGGAAGAGAGGGATGCTTTGAGCACGGTTCCCTGTTCGGGCTGAACCAGGTTCTCTTTAGCACAACCAGAGGCAAGGACTGCTGCCGCAATGGCAGCGAAAATCATATACTTTTTCATAACTTCTGCCATTTTTAGTTCCATGTATCGTTTACGGGATCCAGGTCGTCGATGCCGCCGCCTGTAGCAGGAGTCTCAGGCTCCGGATCATCGGGATTCAGTTTGACATAGGTAATGTTTGTTACTTTGTCCTTATAGTTGGAATTGATCGTACCTATGAAATCCATGATATTTGAATTGCTGACTGCATACATCTCGTGATTGCCGTCCGCTTTGTAAACACCGAGTTTGCCGCTTACCAGCACATCGCTGATATGGTCGCACTTGCTGATATTGGCGGCGATGAGGCCGAGATAGGAAGTATTGCAGCCGAGAATCGTTGCAGTATTGCAAGGCTTTTCTCCACCTGTAAGGTATGCGGTATCGTCGCCGATAAGGGCCACGAGAGCGCCTGTGGTGGTCTGAGAATCGGTAGTGGTGAGATCTCCGTTATTGATGCAGTCGATGATGGCGGAGTATTTGCTGAGGTTGCAGCAAATCTGGCCCACACGGCCGTTCTCGATTGTATTCACCTGAGAAGCATTGTTCACACATTTTTCTATGTATGTTGCACGGTTGCAGGTCGGAACTATACCGCTGCAGCGGCCGATCTTGACCGTCATGGTTCCGTTGTTGACGCAATTCTGGATGTGGTTGCGACCCTGGGTATCCTCATCGGCTTTGGTTGCAAATCCCACAATGCCACCATACATCACGCAACCGGCACCGTTGGCGAGGTTGGCTCCGCCGTCGATATTGACTTCCAGATTGACTTCGCAATCCTTGACAAAAGATTCGTAGGCTGCACCTTCGGCTGCGTTGAACTCACAGAACAGGAATCCGGCGATGCCACCGATGGCAAATCTCTTGCCGACAGTAGAACCGGCGGATGTAAGCTTACCGCTGACCTTCACGTTCTCAATGGTGGAGAATGCTGCAGTACCTACAACTACACCGGCATCTGCAGTACCGTTTGCAGAAAGAGTGACATCAGCCTCAACATTCAGATTCTTGATAGTGGCGTGATCGATATAACCGAACAGGCCCCAGGTCTCCTGTTCTTCAAGAGTAGCCGTAGCCTTGAAGTTCTTGATTGTATGTCCGCCGCCATTGAAGACACCGGTGAACGGATTGCCGCTTTCGGACTTCACTGAAGAGGCATAGTTGCCATTGGTTGTGACAACCGTTCCAATGGGAGTCCATTTTTCCACGCTGGACAGGTCGATATCGGCCTGGAGTTCAACCTCCATCTTGGAGTTCATCCAGCGGATAGGAGCCTCACCGTTATTGACGGTGTTCACGAAATCGAGGAATTCCGCGAGGTTGGGAATACCGCCTATGCTGGCGTTCGGATCAACTACCGCGGTGTGGCCCAGCTGATTGATGGGCACGGTTACCGAGGTGTTACCGCCGGAAATCTTGATTTCGCCACTGCGGGCATAAGTCGTTGTCGCTTCGTTCTTGTAGTTGGAGGCGATAGTCAGAGAAACGATGGTGCTCTTGCCACCACCCACGCCCTGCTTGGTGTCGGGCGTGACCCATTCGGGTGCTGTCAGAACCCAATACGGTGCATCGGTAGTAATCACCAACGCTTCCACACCTGGGTTGTTCGCGGCCACATCGGTAATGGCTGCGCGATCGACCGTGATGGTGTAAACTTTCTTTTCCTGCTCTTTCTTTTCGCAGGACATTACCATCACCGCTCCGAGGAGCGCGGTCAATAGACATTTAAATACATTCATAATGGTATAATTGGTTATTATTTTTCTCTTACGAGTAAATAAGTCATGCAACTGCGTTCTCCCTTGGAATCGCAAGGCCTGTTCTCTATCCTTCCGCTTCCGGAAGCAGGGTTCCATACCCACATGGCGGAGGACCCGCCTCCATCCATCACGGTAACCCAGGCGCCTCCGAGCTTTTTGGAGATACGATACATCTCATATCCCCTGACGCCGAGGGAGTACCAGGTCGGGGAGATCTGGCGTCCATCCACCTCAACTATCCATACCTTCTTACGGTCGGCGCTGACGACCGGCCAGGTCTTCGGATCGTAAGCCGTGTAAAGGCTGGCGTTCGATCCGGGTGTATTGGACGCATCCTGCCCGTCCGTCATCAGTTGATACATGGTGGAATCCAGAGTCAGGATAGGCTTCGAGGCATCTCCATCAATGGCTATATCGCATTTGAACTCCACCGTATCCCCCACTTTGAGGAAGGCCATCAGGTTCGTTGCCATTTCCCCGGAAAGGGCGATACCCACCTGGTTCTTGGCAGTGATGTATGGCTTCTGGCTCAAGGGCGTATTGCGGCCATCCCTGATTTCCACCACCCTGGCGGCGGCATAGCCCTTGTTCACCAGCATGACGTCGGATTTGTATTCGCATACCACATAAAGGGCGTTGGCGGCCAAGTCGTTGATAAGGGTCGGATAGGCCGGATAGGGTGTGCGCACATAGTGGGAAGTATACAGGGAGGCCTGATACTTGGCGGAAGTATGACGGAGCAGGGTGTCGTTGATGGAATAATACGAGAATTCCTTTCCACCAGCCCTGAACTTGCCCGTAAACTTCTTGATGCCGCAGGATGCCGTCCTGTCTTCGAACACGGTAAAGCCCCACTTGTGATTTCCCAGGGCATTGACAACATCCGGATTATTGATATATACCGGGCGGCCTTCCTCCACATGGAAACCGCGGGAAATACCGTCGTTCGAATCAAAGTAGCAACAGTTGGTGCCGGCGAGAATCTTCTGCCCTTCGGCACGTTTGCGCACGCAGAGTTCGGACAGGAGTTCACGTTTGTTCTTGCCATTGTTGCCATTGCCGTTTCCGTTGGGATTGGGAACCATGTCTCCTGCGAAAGCCGAAGTAATCTCGATTCCCGGGTCCTGCATGTCTATTTCAAGGACACGCACCTCCCGAGGCACATTCGTACAGGAATAATGGTAGTAAGTAGCACCGCTATGAAGCTGCCAGCTCTCCACCTCTTCCCAATCGTAATATCCGTCCTTGGTTACGTCGACGCTGTTGTTCTCGATGTCGTAGGCACTTTCGCCATTCATCATGGCATTCTTGATGGCATCCGGGGCGCTTCCAACAAACCCATTGCCGGTGTTGGATGCGACGTTTTCTTTAACACGGTTGTATGAGCAAAGCCATCCCGGGCCGTAACTTCCCTCTTTCTTGGCCGTAACCGTGCCATAATGGGCACAACCCTTTATGACGCCGGAATTGTATCCCACCAAGCCTCCAGCCTGGGCCACGACAGAGGTGGTCACATCGCCCCTGTTGATGCAGCCCTTCGAATCCTCGCCTACTACGGAATTGGAGTCCATATAGCCGGCGATTCCGCCGATGATCAGGTTGTTGCCGGTCGCACTTGTTCCGGTCACGGTCAGGTTGGCATTGTTGGTGACTTTGCTGAGAGTAACGGTCAGGCCATAGCCAAGGATGCCGCCGACACGCACCTTTCCGCTGCAGTTGCCGTTGAAAGTCACCTGACTCCCCTCACTACCAAAGGTAAGCTTGGAGATGGTGATTCCGCGGGCGTATCCGATCAAGCCAGCATGCGGATACTTGGTCACGTCTACGGTCCAGCTGACATTCTTCAGGGTCTTGCCGTTGCCGTCGATGCTGTAGGTCAGCGGCGCGGCTTCCGACCCGGCCGGAATCCACTCTTTGATTGAAGAGCAGTCTATGTCGTTGAGTATCTTGACCACACCGTCTACGAGATAGGGCGTGATGGAACCCTCTCCTCTGGTTGCCTTGGCAAAAGCGAGGAGGTCTTCCGCGGTGGATATACCGCGTGATCCTCCTCCGTTCAAGTCACCGGCGGCCTGTTTCACACTGACCTCGATGCTCTCATTACCGAGATTCGATACCGTCAAAACACCCGTACGCTCCGAAGTGGTCTTGTTCTCCTCAACGTTAATCGTCAGTTGCGATGCCGTAGGGCCTCCCTTACCGGACGCAGTGACAATCTTGAGCCAGCTCGCGGAACTGCGGGCCAGCCAGTCGGTCGATGAGGTAACCGAAAAACTCTTCTGCTCTCCAAGCGCCAGGGCTTCGGCGGAGTTCGGCGACACCGTAAGTGGCACCTCTCCGCCGTTGTCCACCGGCTGCTCCTCACCGCAGGCACATAGGAACAGTGCCAGGATGGTAGAGAATAACATTATTTTCTTGATAGTCATATTACTATTGACTCAGCCCGTCATCCCAGCCCGGATTCTGCGTCAGAGCATACTCTGTAAGGGTACGCTGATCTGCAGGGATGGGCCAGAGATAGTCACGGCCTTCATTCCAAACATAATCTTCTGCCGCCCAGTAGGTCAGATAGCCTGAGGTCCCGTTGCTGAGAGTGAAACCGCTTCCCAGCTGAATCTGGTTGGTAGAAGGAGCCTTGGTGCTGCCTTTGGCACCAGTGTAAACATAGAGGTCAGCCTTGCCGTCCTGATCCAGGTCAATATCAGTACCCACCTGGTCGGCAGCAATGTAGATACCCTGGAAACCGCCCGTAGCCTTGGGAGTCAGCAGTGCGCCTTCTCCCCAGCGGAGCATATCCCACTGGCGGAAGCCTTCGCAGAAGAGTTCCACTGCGCGTTCGCGGCGGATCTCCAGGATGGCGGCCTTCTGGGCACCTTTGGCGTGAGGATAATAGCTCTCCATCAAGGCATCTGCAGTTGAAGGCACAGCCGTAATTCCTGGCATGCCCACGCGGGCGCGGATTACGTTGATGGTCTTGGCCAGGTCTTCTGCCGTCAACTCCCCAAGTTCAGCCTTGGCTTCCGCATAGTTCAGCAGAACTTCCGGATAGCGGAGCAGCGGATAGTCGGTCGTGGAGGTGGTGGCGCCTTCGTGGTTGGTATCGGAGATGAACTTGATGATACGGAATCCATTGAAGGTCCTTTCCCAGGACAGTTGCTCTGTCTTGTGGAGTTTCGTGGTCTCATCAACATCCGCCATCAGATAGCCGGGGCCCTGGATGGTCTGGGCCAGGCGAGGATCGCGGTTCTGGAAGGTGTCATAGTAGCTGAGCGTCTGCCAGCCGGTGCGCTCCTGGATGGGAGTTCCATCGGCCTGGAGATAATGGTTTACCTGCCTGAGGCTGGCGCTGCGGTGCTGGTTCTTGAAATCGAACTGCAGCCCGTGGCGGACTTTCAGGTCCACATTGTAGCGGCGGGAGAAGATAGTCTCGTCCGTTTCCGCATCCTCGAGGATGAAGTATTCGCGGTAGGATGCATCCGTCGCGACATCCGAGAGCTTCATGGCGTTGCCGGTGTAAAGCTTGCGTGTACCGACTATCTTGCCGGCGGCATCAGCTGCCTGGCGGAGGAAGTAGTCGGAGGAGATGACCACACCATCGACCGTCTCGGAATCGCTAGGCACGAAAGCGGACCCTGCGTGGTACTTACGGAATGTTCCTTCGAAAAGCGCGGCGCGGGACTTGAGTGCGAGTGCGGCATCTTTCGAAACATGATACACTGCATCGGAAGACCAGCGGGCAGGGAGCATTTCGTAGGCCTTGTCCAGATCCTGGAGGACCTTATACATCACGTATCCACGGGAATCGCGGGGCTTGTTCAGATCTTCGGTATCCCCGGATCCGATTACATGGTCGTACCAGGGAATATCGCCGTACTGGCGGACCTTCTCGAAGTAGAACCACGCGCGGAAGAAATAGCAGACTCCGTCGAATCGTGCCTTGACGGCAGCATCGGAGCACTTGTTGTTCTCCAGCATATAGTTTATGTTCCTAAGAGGCTTCCATGTGTCGGCGCTCCAGGATTTGGAAGAAGGAGTCCGGGTTCCCTTCTGAAGGGCGCTCAGCGACGAAGATGAGCCATTGTCATCCGCATTGAGTTCCACCAGGTCGGCGGGAGCCGGGAGAATGTCGTTATAGAACTTATTGGCCCAAAGGTCAAGTTCACGCTCGGAAGAGAAATAGGTATCCGGCGAGAGGCTGGTTTCGGGCGACTTTGTCAGAAGGTCCTCGCAAGAGGAAAACGCCATTGCGGCGGCCAGGAGGACGAACGGTATTATAATCTTTTTCATAGGCATCAGAATGTTACGTCAATACCAACAGAGAAAGTCTTGGAATACGGATAGATGCAGTCCTCGCTGACGGAGGATGTTGCAATTTCCGGGTCGATGTACCTGGTGGCCTTCTTCATGGGAGAGTAGTACCAGAGGTTTTCGCCCGAGAAGTAGATGCGCGCCTTCTCAATAACCTTGGTCTTGAGAGGAAGGGTATAACCGACAGTCAGGTTCTTCAGACGAAGATAAGCAGCGTTCTGGAGATAGAAGTCGGAGGTAACGATATTGGAAGAGTTGGCGATACGGCCGCGCTGGCGGGGATAAACGATATTGCTATTATCTGCACCGGGTTCGGCCGACCAGCATTTACCGGCAAAGTCCGTGGGGAGGAAGGTCGGGCGCTGATAGGAATAAGGGCCCCAGAAATAGATGCAGTTGTAATTAGGCATCCAGTCCATCTTGCCTACACCCTGGAAGAAGACACTGAGGTCGAAACCGAACCAGCTGAAATCTCCCTTGAATGCATAGTTGTAGCGAGGGCGGGAGTTACCTATTACCTGGCGGTCTCCAGGATTGTCGAGGGTATTGTCGCCGGTATTGATCTTGTTGTCGCCATTGAGATCCTTGTAGATGATATCTCCGGACATCAGATGATTCCAGGGAGCAACCTGGCCCTTTATGCCCTTGTTGACAGTCGAGAACGAATCGATTGACTGCTCATATGCAGCAGCATCTTCATCAGTTGCGAATACACCGTCGGTCACATAACCCCATATATCTCCGAGGCGCTTGCCCACGTAGTTGTCGCTGAGGATATTCTTTTCATTCTCGAAGCGGGTAATATGCGTAACGAAATCACCGAGGGTGGCGGTAACGCCATAGTACATAGGCTTTCCAAGCACTGTTTTATGATCTTTCCAGCTGACAGCAAGCTCATAACCCTTGGTACGAAGGTCTGCGGCATTCTCCTTTGGAGCGGCTTCACCATAGACATAAGGCAGGGACATACCTGCAGTCAGCATGTTCTTGGTGTCGCGGATAAAGAAGTCGGCGTTGACGGTGAGGCGGTCCCTGAGGAATCCGAGGTCGACGCCAAGGTTCTTGGAGATGACCGTCTCCCAGGTCAGGCTGCTGGATACCGGAGCATCCACATAGGCATAACCTGCGTTAGTGAGGCCGTCGAAGGTATATCCGCCGAGCAAGCCTGTCTTCAGCTCTTCCCAGTAGTAGTAATTATCCACCTGCTGGTTGCCGAGGGTACCGTAACTGACGCGGACCTTGGCATTGCTGACATAAGGTTTGACAGGGGCCCAGAACGGCTCTTCGCTCAGGCGCCATCCGGCGGATGCTGAAGGGAAGAAGCCCCAGCGGTGACCCTTGGGGAAGCGTGAAGTGCCATCGTAACGGCAGCTGACTTCCAGCAGATAGCGGCCCTTCCAGTCGTAATTGACGCGGCCGAAGAAGCCCAGCGTGCGGTAAGAAGAGTTGGACTGGGAAGCCTTTTCGATTTCGCCGTTCGCCATATTGATATAGGAGAGGACGTCGCTCAGCGAGCCTTTCTGCTGAATGGTAACGCTGGAGCCATAATAATCGTCGTAGTTGGCGCCCAGAGTGGCAGCCACGTGATGGTCTCCGAAGGTATCGTTATAGGAGAAGTACGCATTCATCACGGTACCATCCTGATAATAACGGTACTCTCTGGTGAAGTCGTAAACCGAACCGTTGGAGAACAGGCCGCCGGAAAGTCCGTTACCGGAGTACATGCGCTTGTTGATGTTATCGTAGCTATTGGCCGTGGGAAGGCTGCGGAAATTCGCCCTGCGGTCCCTGCGGCGGTAGGTGTAGTCGGTGATGAAGTCCAGACCCTTCACAATATGAGCGGTGAAGCGGTTGGTCCAGGTCCAGTAGTTATTGATGTTCATGTTATGGTTGCGGCCATCCATGAGGGTACCTGCACGGCCGGACATCAAAGGAGAAGTCGCATCTGCCATGAAACCGGGAACCATCGCTATGGTGCCGTCAGGATTGTAAGGCACATAGTTAGGACCCACGTTCTGGGTAACATTCCAGAGAATACCCTGGCTCACATAACCGGTGGATCCGTCCATCTCCCAGAATCCGCCCCAGTCATACTGAGTGCGTTCCAGACTGACGTTTGAGGAATAAGTCAACCAGGGAGTGATGTTAGCATCCATTT
Source organism: uncultured Bacteroidales bacterium (assembly GCA_946406095.1). Lineage (GTDB taxonomy): Bacteria > Bacteroidota > Bacteroidia > Bacteroidales > UBA932 > Cryptobacteroides. The sequence goes on from CAMJJO010000040.1 coordinate 9,096, forward strand.
TTGCACGCAGCGAGAGGCTGTTGTAGATATCCTGAGCCGCGCCGGCAAAGAGGCCTTCGCGATAAAGGTAACGGGCGGATGCATAGTAGCGCGCCTTGTCCGTACCTCCACGCACCGTAACGTTGTGCTCGGTCTCGGGACGAGTACGGTTGAATACGAATCCGTACCAGTCAAAATTGCCAAGGTAGACATAGGAATAAGTGCCCGTCTCGTCCGGAACGACCCAAGGGCGGGTAGGATCTTCCGTCACATCGTTACGGCGATCCTTCAGCATCTGCATCTGCTCGTCAGAGTAGGTCCAGGCGCCATAACCCTTCAGGGTCTTGTAAAAATCGTTGGTCAGGGTCACATAGTCGTAACCGCAGGTCATGAAATCGGTAGACGTGGTATTGGCGGATATGCTGTAGCGTCCGTTGTAGGTGATCTTCGCATCGCCTGCGCTGCCGCTCTTGGTGGTAATCAGAATAACACCCGCGGATGCCTTTGCACCGTAGATGGCGCAGGCAGAGGCATCCTTCAGCACGGAAATGCTCTCGATATCGTTAGGGTTCACCTGGGTCAGAGAACTCTCGATTCCATCAACCAGAATGAGCGGGGAACCGCTGTTCAACGATAGTTTGCCGCGCACGTTGATGCTGTAGTTGGTGCCATCGATCGAGCCACTGGAGTTAGTGATAATCAACGAAGGGTCCGCACCCTGGATTGCCATAGCCGTGTTGGTAACTGGACGGAAGTTGAGTTCCTTGCCGTCGATAACCGAAACGGCTCCGGTAAGGTTAACCCTCTTCTGAGTACCGTAACCGACAACCACCAGTTCGTCGAGAACGTTGTTTTCGGTGGTCATTACGAAACTGAAGGGCTGACTCTCGCGGCCGGAGATATTGAACTCCTGATCGTCGAAACCCAGATAAGAAACCGTCAGAACTACCGGGAAGGTAAGCTTGTCGATGGAGAATTCACCTTTGTCGTCGGTCAGGGCATACTTGCCCGATTTCCTGTCGACGACGGAAGCGCCGATAAGTGCTTCCCCGTAACGATCGACCACCACGCCCGTGAAAGCGGTCTTGGGAGTCGCATTCTGATAGGCTGGCTTGGATCTGGTTACGGACACAGTGTTGCCCGTAACTGCGAAATCCAGATTCTGCCCGGCAAAAATCTGGGACAGAACCTCGGAGAGCGGAGCATCTTTTGCAGAAACGGATATCCTCTTCTGCAAGTCTACGTCATCCGCATTGATTACGATGGTGTAGTTGCCCTGACTTTGAAGGATGGTCACTGCCTCCTGCACGGAGACATTCCTCGCATCCATAGTCACATTCTGTGCCCCGAGCATCGCCGGGACCAGAAGGGCAGTCAACACCAGCATAGCGCGAAATATGCGCAGATAGTGTGTTATTCTCATTTTTGAGGTTAATAATGGTTAATAATTATAAACTTGTATATGTTATTTCTTTCCGTACAAATAAACCGTCCCGTCGGAGCGGACCACCCTCAGGTTCCCGTTGCGGGAGAGCAGGCTCAGTATCTCGTCGAGATCCTCTCCGTTGGTAAAGAAGGCCAGGAAACGCTGGGATGCAACTTTTGCATCGGCCACTACAATCTGGGTTCCGAAAGAGCGCTCCAGATCGGCGGCAATATCCTTCAGGGGGATATTGATGAAACTGAAGGAGCGGTTGTCGTTGAAGGTCCTGAACCCGTCCGGCGAAACCTTGCCCAGGGAAACACTTCCTGTTTCGCGGTCAAACTGGGCGATATCACCTGGCACCAGCCGGACCTCACGCTTCTCTTCCTCCGCCGGGAGGATGAGACTGACGGATCCTTCCATCAGCACGACCTCCAGCATAGTAGCATCGCGGTAAGATTTTAGATCGAAGGTGGTTCCGTGCACTCGTATATCAGCCTCACCGGAGTGGATGATGAAGGGATGTTCGGAATCCTTGGCGACCTTGGCCACCACTTCTCCGTCCAGGAAGATCTCACGCTGACTGCCGGTGAATGCCTCCGGCCAGGTGACACGAGAGCCGGCGTTCAGCACAAGTGCAGTGCCGTCCGGGAGGGTCAGCGCCTTGGTATCGGAGATTGGCACCGTCAGTTCGTTCCAGGCAACAGGAGCCGGGACCTTATGCAGGTCGTAGCCGATTTTGAGGGATGCGGGGATGGCCAGCAGCAGGGCAAGGGCGGCAGCGGCTATCCACAGGGCGGGCCTGCGCGGCTTACTCATACCGAGCCTCCTGTGAACTGATGCCAGAACTTGTTCTGCCGAGGAATCGGCCTCGGAGCGGCTGATGTCGAACCGTTCATCCAGCAGTTCCCGCACCATAGTATCGTCCATATGTTCAGCCAGGAAAAGCTGCACTTCCAGAGACTCCTCTTCAGAAAGGGTTCCTTCCAGATAGGCCTCAAGAATTTGTCGGGATATGTTCATGTGTTCTTCGTGGTTACCCATAAAGAACGAATGAACACGGGCAGACGCGTAATGCTAACTGAAGAAATTTCGCAAATTTTCGAGAGCGAGCTGGATGTGCTTCTCGACCGTTCGCACGCTAAGCCCAAGAATATCAGCTATTTCCTCGCTGGAAAGATGCTGGAAACGGCTCATCACGAAAACGGTCCTGCGCTGGGGCGGCATCTGCTCCACCGCATGATGTATCCTGGACTGGGCTTCCGAGAATTCAGCCATGAAATCGGCACGATCCGACGAGGGCTTTTCAGGCGGTGTTGCCAGATCCGCCATCACCAGATTACGCTTGGATTTGAACACATCCAACGCGCTGTTTCTGGAAAGTACCAGCAAGTAGTTTTTGAGGGATTTCGAAGGATCGAGACGATCCCGGTTCAGCCATACCTTAATAAAAACGGATTGCGCAAGGTCCTCTGCAAGGGCTTCTTCTTTGACCAGAGACAGCAGGAACCTACGCACCTGAGGATACCAGCGGAGAAAAATGGTGTTGAATGCCCGTGAATCACCACCTCTGACAGCCGATACAAGCTGGCTGTCCGTCATTTCCCTATATGAATCCTTGGTTTTCACGTGCCTTAGGCAAA
>CAMJJO010000041.1 GCA_946406095.1 uncultured Bacteroidales bacterium
TATTGTTCGCGGGCCAGGGTTTCAAGTGTGTCGCGGTCGTTGCTGAGCACGCGGATCTGTCGCTCGAGGTCGTCTATCTGCTTACGGTAGTAGCGCATTTCCTTGTTCTGCTTGTGGATTGTGAATCCGGTGCCGATCAGGCGGATCACGCTGTCTTTCTTGACGAAGAGGATTATGAGGCAGATTGCGGTGGAAATGATGAAATAGCGGAGGAAGGAACGCTTTTCTTTGTTGTTCCCGTCCTTCTCTTTATTCCAGATATCCTTGCTGACTTTAGACATTATCGCAAAAATAGTTAAATTTGTAGAGAATTACCAACAAATAATATGAAACCTACACTCTTAGTTCTTGCTGCCGGAATGGGCAGCCGCTACGGCGGACTCAAGCAGATGGACGGCCTCGGCCCCTCTGGAGAAACCATCATCGATTATTCCATCTACGACGCCGTAAAAGCCGGATTCGGCAAGGTTGTCTACATAGTTCGCGAGTATTTCCTCGAAGATATGAAGGCTCTTGTGGCCAAGAAGTATTCCAACGTCAAATGCGTGGACGGCACCCCTCTGGAGTTCGTTTTCGTGACCCAGGAACTGAACAAGATCCCCGCCGGATTCACCCTCAATCCCGAGCGCGTAAAGCCCTGGGGCACCGCACACGCCGTGCTGATGGCGAAAGATGTGATCAAGGAGCCCTTCATCATCATCAACGGTGACGACTACTACGGCAAGGATTCCTTCAAGGTGGCCGCCGACTGGTGCCACGCCCACGAGAATACCACCGGACAGTATGCCATCATTGGCTTCGAACTGGACAAGACCCTCTCCGAGAGCGGCAGCGTCTCCCGCGGCATCTGCCATTACGGTGCCGACGGCATCCTCACCAGCGTCGTGGAGCACCTGAACATCGCCAAGGAGGCGGACGGAGTCATCTACGGAGATAATTCCGTCAGCGGAGAAACCCACATCGTGCTCGACGGCAAGGCCCTCTGCTCAATGAATATGTGGGGATTCACCCCGGATTATTTCGCCAAGAGCGAGGCCATCTTCAACGATTTCCTGAAGGCCAATATCGGCGAGTTGAAGAAGGAGTTCTATATCCCTTACGCCATCGACTGCATGGTGAAGGACGGCAGCGCTGCCACCGAGGTGCTCTCGACCCCTTCCCGCTGGTTCGGCGTAACCTATAAGGAAGATCGTCCCGGCGTGGTGGCGAAGTTCGCCCAGCTCGTTGCCGACGGAGTTTATCCTTCGCCCCTCTATTGATATGGCCAAGCGCGGTAATTACGATGTGCTCGGCAAGTACGGCTGGTGCATCCCTTCCGGGGGAGATATAGTCATCCTCCTTCTTCTCCTCTTGCTCGGAGGCCTGATCGGTTCCGGAGTGGTGTTCATAGCAGCCTTGTGCATGGGAGGGGATTCCGCTGAATTCATGACCGAGTATACTACCCTGATTTCCTACCCCATAATGTTCATCCCGCCCATGATGTGGGCGGCAGGGCAGAGCCGCCGCAACCGTATGGAGTTCAAGGGTCTGGCCCTCGATAACGGCAACGTGGCTCCTCACGGCTGGCTGCTTTGCGTGCTGATGGTGATGGCTGCCACTCTTGCTGCAGGGATAGTTGGGGAATGGTCCACGAGCTGGCTGCCTCCTATGCCTTCCTGGCTGGAGGATGCCCTGAAGGGCCTGACCACCGGCAGTTTCTGGGTCAACTTCCTCTGCGTGAGCATCTTCGCTCCCTTCTTCGAGGAGTGGTTGTGCCGCGGAATGGTGGAGCGCGGTCTGCTCGGACGCGGCGTCAAGCCCGTCTGGGCCATAGTGCTCTCCGCCTTCTTCTTCGCTGTCATCCACCTGAACCCCTGGCAGGCGATTCCCGCCTTCCTGCTCGGCTGCCTCTTCGGCTATGTCTACTATAAGACCGGCTCGCTGAAGCTGACTATGTTGATGCACTTCACCAACAATACCTTCGCCCTGGTCATAGGGCATATAGATTCGCTGGAGAATGCAGAGACCTGGATGGATGTGCTGGGCGATGGTTACTGGTATGCTTTTGCGGCATCGGTGCTGCTTCTGGTGCTGGTGATCAAGGCTTTCGCCATGATCCCCCTGGAGCACCATCGGGGCGGTTTCGAGGTGTTGCCCTCGGCCTTCGAAGACTGATCAGTGGATTCGCAGAATATCGGCGCCTCGCTCCTCGGCGAGGCGTTCTGCGTATTGGGAGCCGGTGGTCTGTCCGGGTGCGAAGGGATTAGGGGTGCGGGTGAAGCGCTTATCTGCCACGCCCACCAGTATAGGGCGGCCGAAGTGCCTGAATGCTGGCAGATTCTCCAGCAGTTCCCAGTTCTGCTCCGCTGTCTTTGCAAAGCCGAACCCCGGATCCAGGATCCACTCGGTGATGCCCATTTTTTCCGCCTTTTCGGCGAATTGTTCGAAGTATTCGTCCACCGCCTTCACCACTCCCTGAGGGTATTCGGTGAGGGTGTCCATTGAGCGGGGGTTGCCGCGTTTGTGCATGGCGATGTAGGGGAGTCCGAGTTCGGCGACGGTGGGGAGCATCTCCGGGTCGTCTTCGCCTGCGGAGATGTCGTTGACTATGAAGCGCCCTATCCGCCCGTATGTCCGCCGGACGATTTCCGCACTGGTAGTATCTACTGAAACGGCAGGTGTACCCTCACCGACCGCTTCGCTTCGCTTCGCCCCACCGTTCGCAGAGCTCACGGTCCCCCCTCTAAGCCGAGGGTGGCGTAGGTCCTGTGAGGGTACACCTGCCGTTTCTACCAGAGTCAGTGCCGGTTCGAGGCGCTGCCATTCGGTTTCGACGGGGACGTCCGCTGCGCCCGGGCGGGTGGAGACGGCGCCGAAGTCGATGATGCCGCAGCCGCGCCCCAAGAGCGCCTTCACGCGCCGGCGCACCGCCGCCGGACTCATCGCCCGCGTTTCCGCGCGAAATGAATCCGGCGTCAGATTGACAACCCCCATCAGAATCATAATACAAAGGTAATGAATTCTTTTGGGAATAGGTGGCCGTTCCCGGCAAGTCTTTACTAGTCAGTTATTTACGTATAATGGGATGCTGAAAATCAAGCATCCCATTATACATAACTACTTGAAGGCTAGCAAGTTACCGGGAACGGTCACTCCGCCAAAAAAGGACGAAGCCGGCGGAAATCATCACCGCCACCACCAGCTGAACCCAGAGGGCGGTGGAAACCAGTTCCATCTGCATTAGTCCGGCGCCAAGCACCAGAGCCTTCAACCCATAGTAGAAGGCCTTGCTCAGCAGAATCGAAATGAATGCTGCCAGACCGATACGGACAGGCACGGCACCTCCGGTCAAATGGCTCGCAGCACCATCGCCCGACCTGGAAGAGATCCTGGCGGTGAAGGCCTTAACCAAGCAACTGAACAGCAACACGTTAACCGAGAGCTCCGCGGCAATCACAAGGCATTTCGGGAATACCGGATGCCCGGAAATGGCGAACGACACCAGCGGCAGGGCCACTGCCAGCACCAGCCCGTTCACACGGCTGCGGCTCGCGAGCAGGGCTCCCAGCACTGCAAGGCGCATGGGATCCAGCAGATAAAAAGGCACCGAAGTCAGATGCGAAAGAGCCGGGACACCCAGGATGAACAAAACAGCGACGGCATCGGTAAGCCCGATGCCGAACGCTTTCTTACGTGCAATGGATGCAGCCATTAGTAGTTCTCTTTGTGAACCTCGAAGTAAGACTGAGGATGTGCGCACACGGGGCACATTGCAGGGGCCTTGGTGCCCACCACGATGTGGCCGCAGTTACGGCATTCCCATACCTTGACCTCGGACTTCTCGAACACCTGTGCGGTCTCGACATTCTTAAGCAGTGCGCGATAGCGCTCCTCGTGCCTCTTTTCGATGGCTGCTACCATGCGGAACTTGGCTGCAAGGGGCTTGAAGCCTTCGGCCTCGGCGGTCTTTGCAAAGCCCTCATACATGTCGGTCCATTCGTAGTTCTCGCCCTCTGCGGCGGCTGCGAGGTTGGCGGCGGTGTCCCCGATGCCCTCGAGCTCCTTGAACCACATCTTGGCGTGCTCTTTCTCGTTGTCTGCAGTCTCCAGGAACAGGGCTGCGATCTGCTCGAAGCCTTCCTTCTTTGCAGCGGATGCGAAATAGGTGTACTTGTTGCGAGCCTGGCTCTCCCCGGCGAATGCGGCCTGGAGGTTCTTCTCGGTCTGTGTTCCAGCGTACTTGTTTGCCATATTGTATCTGAGTTGGTTATAGATTATCGTATGCGCAAAGATAGAAAATAATAAAGCGGAAAATGCTATATTTGCGAAAATAATTACCAAAAAGATGAAACAATTCTTCAAAACGCTTCTTGCCGTGATTTGCGGCATCTTGATTGCGAACATTCTTGTGTTTATGATCATCGCCGGCATAGTCGGTTCTGCTTCCGAGTCCACCACCGGCAAGAGCAGCACGGTGCTGCCCCGCACGGGAGTGCTCGCCATCGATCTTTCAGAAGTGACCATTACCGAGCAGGAAATGCCTGCAGACCCCGTGGCAATGGTTCAGGGGCAGAATCAAGTTACCTTGGGCATCCTCAAAGCCGTGCAGGCCATAAAGACTGCGGCCGCCGACCCCGGAGTGAAGTTCATCTACCTCAAGTCCGATGCCAGCAGCACAGGCATATCGGCCACGGGAGAGTTGCGCAAAGCGTTGGAAGAGTTCCGCCTCAGCGGCAAGCCCGTCATCGCCTGGACCGAGAATCCCGGCACCGGCAGTTTCTATCTGAATTCCGTTGCCGACAAGATCTATATGTCTGAATATCAGGGCGCAAACGGCGGCCTGGTGGGCCTTTGCTCGCAGTCCTTCTACCTCAAGGACCTGCTCGACAAGGCCGGGCTCAACATGCAGCTCATCCGCCATGGAAAGTATAAATCCGCCGGCGAGATGTATGTGCGCAACAGCCCCAGCGAAGAGAACAAGGAGCAGTACAACCGTATGGTCGATTCTATGTGGGAGACTATTGGCAAGACCATCGCCGAGGGCCGCGGCATCTCCTTCGAAAAGCTTAACTCCCTGGTGGAGAACATCGAACTCTGCCTGCCAGAGGATTATCTGGCCGCAGGCCTTGTGGATGGCGTATTCAGCCGCGACTCCCTCAAGCAGCGCCTGGCCGCACTTGCGGTGGAGAGCGATTTCGCCGATGTCAAATTCATCCCCTTCGCCGATTATGCCAATGCCAAGGTCTTCACCAACTTCCGTGCAAAAGACAAGATCGCGGTGCTCTACACCGATGGTGAAATCGTCGACGGCAAGCAGCTCACCGGCGTCGCGGGGGACCGTTTCGCCAAGGAAATCGACAAGATCCGCGCCGACAAAGGCATCAAGGCCCTGGTGCTCCGCGTGAACTCCCCGGGTGGCAGCGTGCTCGCTTCCGAGAAGATCAAGCACGAACTCGACCTTCTGGAGATTCCCGTGATCGCATCCTACGGCGAACTCGCCGCATCCGGCGGATACTGGATCAGCAACGGCTGCGACAAGATCTTCTCCGATGCAACCACCCTGACCGGCTCCATCGGCGTGTTCGGGCTTATCCCGGAGGCCAGCAAGACCCTCAAGGATGTCGCACACGTGGGCGTGTTCTCCGCAAAGAGCCATAAGCACGCCGATATGATGCGCCTCACCCGTCCCTTCGACCAGACGGAATATAACTATATGCTCCGCAGCATCGAGGCCATCTACGACAAGTTCACCACCATCGTGGCAGAAGGCCGCGGCATGGAAAAGACCCGCGTGGACGAGATAGGCCAGGGCCGAGTCTGGACCGGCTCGGACGCCCTCGCCATCGGTCTGGTAGATGAGATAGGAACCCTTCAGGACGCAATCGCCTATGCCGCCTCCGCAATCGGAGCAGAGGATGTCTGCGTTCTGGAGTATCCGAAACCCCTCACCCCTATGGAGAGCATCCTCGCCGCATTCGGCCAGACTACCAACCACGACTACGTGAAGGCCTTCCAGAAACTCTCCGAGCCTCAGGTGGTGGCACGCATGCCCTGGCAGGTTGTAATCTACTAGAGAAGCAGCAAGACTGCAAACAGATAAAGGGTGAACCCCTGGAACAGGGCCCTGGTGCGATTCTGCCGCGCAAGCAGCACGTCCATCGGGGCCTTTTCCTGCATTGCCGCGAACTCCTCGGCATCCGGCAGGTTCCTGGCCGCCCACTTCCGTATTATCTGCCCGTCCGAGATGTAGGTGACGCCGCCGTTGGAGCGGTTGAGGGTCATCAGTTCCTTGCGGTCGGCAAAATAGGTGCTTGCCAGCAGCGTGGGGTTGACCGGCGTCTGCGAAACGGCGTCGGGGGTGGTCGCCATCAGCAGCAGGACGGCATAGCCCTGTGCATCTGCCAAAGCGGCGAATTCTGCCAGGCGGCCGGACTCTTCCTTGCCGAGTTTATCTGCGTCGTAGGCCGAAATCACCATTACTTTCCCCTCGAGCAGAAGCGAATCCGCGTAGGTATAATTGGCGTCGTAGAAGAAGAGGGGATGATCCTCCAGTTCTGTGCCGGGTTTGAATTTGGTATAGTCCCGAAGCGGGATGGAGAGGGCGCCGTATAGCAGGAAGAGCACCAGCGAAACGGCTGCCAGTGAGAAACTTACGTATTTGATGCGCTGAGGCTGGCCCAGATTCCCCATAGGGATGAAAGCCAGGCACCAGAGTGCATCCAGAATCAGGTTTTTGAGAAGGGTCTGGGCGTGATTCAGATGAACCGCCTCCCCGAAGCAGCCGCAGTCCATCGCCGGCTGGGCGATGTAGAGGATGATGGTGAGCAGGGTGAAGAAGGCCAGCAGCGAACCGCTGATGATGCCTATGACCTTTCGCCAGACTCCGGTGATGAGCGCTGCTCCCAGAACGCTTTCGATCAAGGCGAAGGCGGAAGCGAATATGCGGGAAGCCCCCTTCAGGAAGCCCAGATGGAAGAAGTTGAAGTACTCGTCCATCACCAGTCCGGAGCCAACCGGATCCATCAGCTTGAGTATGCCCGCCACCAGCAGGACCAACCCAAGGATTATCACGCATATCCTCTTGAACCCGTTCATAACCTGCTGTCTACCAGTGCTTTGATCTTGGCAAAAATAGCGTCCGGAGGGAGCATCTCCCCGTTCTCGTCCGAACAGTCCACCACCTGCAGGCCCTTGTCCACCTCTGCCTGGCGCAGATACATGGCCCGCACGCGCTTCTGGAATTCGATATCCGCCTCGTGGATATCCTGCGCGTGGTGAAGGTATGCCCTGTCGCTGCCTTTGCGCTCAGAGGAGATGTTCTTCTCCACGAACCCTATCGGCACGTTCAGGAAGATGTTGAGGTCCGGCCGGGGTTCGTCGAACTCCCCGAATTCGGTGTTGAGTATCCATTCGCGCAGGGTTTCGGCTTCGCCGGCATCGGCGAGTTTTGCGCACTGGTAGGCTATGTTCGAATAGACGTAGCGGTCCAGCAGCACGGTGGCTCCGCCGGCAATCGCCTTCTTGATTTCCGGAGCGGCCCCGTGGCGGTCTTCTGCAAAGAGGAGTGCCACGAGCTGGGGATGCACCTGGTCTATGGGGCCGAATTCCCCGCGCAGGAAACGGCTGATCAGGCCGCCGTAGACGGGGGCCTCGTATCGGGGGAAGTGGATGTATTCCAGCTTCGGGCATTTCTGCCCGAGATAATCGCGGAGTTTACGCACCTGGGTGGATTTTCCGGCACCATCCAAGCCTTCGAGAACAATCAGCATAGATTGCAAATGTAGCAATATTATTCCGAAGAAACCAGAACTATGGATGCGCTGTAGAGTTTATTCACCTTGCGGGCAAAGTCCCGGTATTCGCCGTATCTGTCCTTGCTTTCAGAGAAAGGCTTCGCCGTAAACTGCTGCAGGATCCGTATAATGTTTCCCTCGACGCTGAAAGTAGACTGCAAGCGCCCCCATTCCGTATCCAGATCGTTATTCTCGGGAATCTTCTCGATGCTGAAGCCTTCCGGAATATGCAGCACGATCTCGTCCGTCACCGTGAAAGGGTAGACCCTGTAGAGGTCGTTGACGCGCGCCGTTCTCTGGTAATCCAGTTTTTTTGCGACCGGATTTGCCGGGACGAACAGACGGTTCCCGGCGCGATTCGCATATTTGCCGGCGGTCATCGTGAAATCCAGGCCGATTACAGGGCAGAATCCTCTTCCTTCTTTCTCGTAATCCTGGAAATTGTCCCTCACGGTCTTAAGTTTCACGTCGTCCACTTGCAGGTCCCATCCTCCGGTGAGCCTGCGCCTCTGTGCCTGGGGGTCGAGCTGGTCGAAACCTATATACCTTTCACATTCGTCCAGGGAAAAGGTCTTGGTAACCGAAATGCTTGCAACTCCGTCTTTGTGCAAATCCACTTCTGTCCTCTGCACGGTTCTCCGCAGCGAGTCGGGATAATTCCCCACCTTCACCTCCTTGCCTCCGTCCGGAGTGACAAGTATGATCTGGTGTCCGGCCACGCTCCCGTGCCTGTATCCAAGCGGGAATTTTGGATTGGTGCACTCCACGAAGAGGGTATCGTTCTTATCCGGCAGGGGAACCGCAAGCATTGCGTGGTTGAGTTCTCCCGCTGCAGGAATGTCCTGGAGCAACTCGGCAGTGTCGGTGCTCAGCACAAAATAATCCGACTCTATACCCACGGCCTTTAGAAGGCTGCGGAAATAATTGGAAAGGGCTTTGCAGTCGCCGAATCCGGTTTTGGCAACGGTGGCGGCAGGCATTGGCTTGAGCCCTCCGATGCCAAGCTGGATGCTCACGTAGCGGGTTTTCTCCCTCAGATAAGAGTACAGGGCGCGCACCTTCTGGAAATCATCTTTGCAGTCCGCCACCAGCTCCCGTGCTTTCTGGGTTTCCTTCTCGTCCAGATTGTCGGTTCCCTGCTGGAGGGAATAGAGCCAGGAGCCATAGCCTTGCCAGTTCGCCTGCTTGCCGGGAACACCTCCGAAAACGAAGTCCACCGGCAGAGCATAGAGCAGGGGTAGCTTGATTTCGGGCATCAGGGGCTCATCCACCACGGGGGGAATATTCTTCACCTCCCAACGGTAGACGTCCTTCTTCCCGCTCTTGTCCTCGGAGTAGGAGAGGAGTTCGGAGTGGCTCAGGATTTCCGTCCCTTTCGGCAGCTGAAGGGTATACGATGCCTTGTCCAGGCGGGTCCCTTCGCTTTCGATGGGAGTGAACACCGGGAAGAACAGGATGCCGTTGTGGTAGTTCACGCTGTAGTCGTAGGTGATGGTGTAGGGATATGGGGCATCCGGGCTGAACACCGTAGCATAGCCATCGTCAGCCGTTCCTTCCGAGAGGGAAAAAGTGGAAAGGTTCTTTTTCGTAATCTTGACTTTGCTTCCGGAGCTTGTCTCCAGCTCGCCCTTGAAGTCGGAGAGCGACATGAAGGAATCGGTGAACAGGTGGAACAGAGCCGCGTCCTCTCCGTTTTCGTTCTCCACTCTCATCTTGACGTGCACCTTATAGATGCCGTCGGTCTTGGACTGCATTGTGAACACCTCGTCCCTTTCCAGGATGCGGGCATCCTCCGCAGACTGGCAAAAACCCTGAAGGGCAGTGCCACAGAGCAATATCGTCAGTATGAAGCGTCTCATTTTTTGCGGAGGACCAGGGTTCCTTTATAGATGCTGCAGAGTTCGTTCCAATATTTGCGGAGCAGCATATAATCTTTTTCGGATACGTATGTATGCCCCAGGATGAACAGATAAGATATACTGAGGGAGTTCTCACCGTTCCTGGCATATTGAACTATGGCCTTGCTCTTTGCAAGATCGAATCCATACCCCATGTTCGCGGGCATCTGTTCAATCTCATATCCTTCCGGCCAGGTGATATTGAACGAGGCCTTCAGGGTGTAGGGGAATGAGAATTCTACCGGTGAGGTGCGGAGAGTGCTTTGGAAGTCCGACTCGGAATGTGGTTTGTCGAAGAACGGCTGCAGGTAGATGCGGTCGCCGGTTGCGTCTGCCTTCAACTCGAAATCGTAGGACAGAGAAGCGGAATTGGACCATTTGTCGCTTCCGCTGAATTCGAAGGAGGAAATCTCTATTCCGTTGTCTTTTTCGACATCCGCGATGTACTCTTCCTTATCCTTGAAGGAAGTGTATCTGGCCTTCATGCTCCACGCAGCCTCGTTGTTTGCAGATATCGTCGCCTTCCCACTCACGGTGCCGTCTTCCGCCACATTCAGGTTATAGCTGCGCATTATCGTGCTCTTGGAAATCTTGGAGATATCTGCCCAGGACCCCTTTCCGCTGGCGTCGATAACCCTGGCTCTTGCAACCAGGTAGGTGGAAGGAAGGACGTTCAGATAGGTTTCGGGGCGCACGATATCGGTGTAGTAGACAGCCCCGGAAGGTGTGGTGATGCGGAGTATCAGGGCGTTGAAGGCGTCTGTGGACACGTGGAAGTCGGCCAGCACACCCCTGTTCCTGGTCTTTACCAGCACCGGGTCAGCCTTGTATCCCAGAGAGTTCAGGACGCAGGCGGCGGTGCCGCAGATATCCGCCTGGTCGCCGGAGCCTTCCTTGAGGGCCTTGCTCACATTGGGGAAGAAGGCCACCTTATCGTTCCAGCGGACTTTGTCCAGGACGAATTTGCGGACGGTTTCTATCGCTTCCTTTTCGTTTGCGGCAGATTCGAATTCGGCCTTGACCTCGGCGGCGAGTTTGTTGTTACCGTTGCATTCCCGTATCAATCCGGAAGATATGAACTGCTCGTCAACCGTTTCCCAGGTGCTGCTGTAATCTTTGCTGAAGCCGCCGGGGATGAAAATCTCGCGGAGTTCATACTCTACGCCCAGCCTGGACTGATCCGGATAAAAGTTGTACGGTTCTGCCTTGATGGCGGGAATATCGACTCCCGAGTAGTAGTCGGTGATGATTTTGTAATCCATCGGATTGCCGTAGGTGCCGGTGGAGAACACTGCCATGCGGGAGCTGGTGTTGGTATCTTTGAAATTGTAGAATCCGCGCGCCAGCTTGTTGAAGATGAAGAACTCGGCATACTCGATGTTGAGTTCGGCAAAATTGACGGGGTAGCGCTGCTGCATGAAGATGGTGCCTATATCCCAGAATCTCTCTGAATTCAGGATATATTGGATTTCGATCACGGACCCTACACGCACGTCGGGGGCGGAAAAAGATATCTGGTTGATGGAGTTGGAGAACTTCTCGTCGAAGATCATCTTTTTCGAAATCTTGGACTGTACTATCTTGCCTCCCTCCAGATTGTATGTGGTGACCTTTATGCCGATAATCTTCTCCTGGTTGTCTTTCGAAAGGTACAGGATTTTAAAGTCGGCGCATTCCTTGCCGCTTTCCTTAAGGACTTTGTAGCGCTTGGTGATGGTTTCCTTGCGGGTGGCGGTCAATTGAAAGTCGTAGCCCACAAGCACCTCGTGCTTCGCATACAGGATTACCGCCGCGGCAGATGTGTCCGGAGCATAAGTCTCGAGACTGAGTTCCGCTTTGGAAACATCTCCGAACTTGGTAGATACGGGAATGGTCTGGCCTGCTGCCTTGATTCCGGCAGTCAGCCCAAGCAATACGGAAAGAAATAATAACGACTTTTTCATAGTTCGACAATTTTAAAACCAAGTTTACTCAATCTGTCTTTCATTTCGTCGGTGCCGCCTTTCAGCTGCACTGCAAACGAAGTGAATTCCCGGCGGATGGGGTAGTCTCCGCGCAGTTTCTCGAAGGCGCCGAGGTCGGCGCGCAGTGCATCGGAGTCGGCACTGATATCGTAGGTGTGCAGCACTGCCTCGGTGAGCACTTTCTGAAGTGTTTTTCCGGCTGCATCTATCTCGAAGTCAAGTGTTTGCGGAGGATCGGGAATGCCGCTGGCCTTCCAGTCCGTCAAAGGCAGCCCGAGCACCGAAGCAACCGTCTGAACCGCCGCGGTGGTGCCGTTTGCCTTGCCGTCGGCAGAATAGCCGGCGATGTGCGGGGTGCTCAGGTCCAGCAGCTTCACAAGCTCCGGATCCAGGTCCGGTTCCCCCTCCCACACGTCCAGGCAGGCGGCCTTCAGCGCACCGGCCTGCAACGCGGCCTTCAGCGCCTTGTTGTCCACCACCG
>CAMJJO010000042.1 GCA_946406095.1 uncultured Bacteroidales bacterium
CGGCCGTCGGCGATATAATAGAAAATCGCCTTGCTGCCATCCCCCTGGAACTCCACGTCCCCGATTTTCATCTCCAGCCCCATCTCCGCGGCGATGCGGCGCGCCTGGATCATGGTATCCTGCTCGCGGGCGATCGCCTCCTGCCACTTCTCGATGTCGCTTTGCTTTGCCTTGCGATAGATGCGCTTCAGCTCGACCGCCTCGGGATCGACGCCTTTGCACTTAAGCTGGCGGCCCACCAGAGGCCCCTCCAGCGTCACTATGCCAAGGTCGCAGCCGGTGGTGGCCTCGACTATCACCATATCCCCGAGCTTCACGTTCTGCCCGGATGCATTGCGGTAGAAGGCCTTGCGCGTGTTCTTGAAACGCACCTCGAAGATGTCCTTGAAACTCTGGTCCGGAATCCCGGCCAGGTAGTTATGGTCCCGGAGCTTGCAGCAGCCCTCGCGATATGTGAAATGTTCCTCGCCGGTGGCATTGTCCGTAACACAGACACAGCCACGGTTGCAGTCCATTCTGATAGATTCGTTATCCATACGTTATATATTGACATAGAGCCGGTCCACCAAGTCGGTGAACAGGATCTTCTGATTAACATTCCTTCCAATCAGGCCCGAAGCCTTGTCCAGGGCCTCCAGAGCCTTGCGCGGGAAAGTCTTCTTGCACTTGGACGCCCACCCGCGCACCTCGGGATCATCCCCCGCCAGCGCCGTAAGCCCCTGCTGCACAAGGAAAACCCTGCGCATCTTCTCTGCCGCAAAACGGCAGAATGCCCGCATGCTGTCTCTCGAAGGAAGCGCCGCGAGCTGTTCGCCCACCTCCAGCGCGCCGCCAAGATCCCTGGCGATCAGCGCCTGCATCAGCGCAGAGAGCAGCCCTCCGTCATCGAAACGAAGCGCCACCGACGCACTCTCCCCGGCCGCCTCCACACGGAAGAGCTGGCAGCGGGAAAGGATGGTGGGCAGCAGCCTCTCGGGCGCGTGCGTCACCATCACGAAAATAGTCTGCTGCGGAGGTTCTTCCAGAATCTTCAGCAGTTTGTTGGCGGCCGTAGGATTCATCTTTTCGGGAAGATAGATCACCACCGCCGTATATCCGCCCTCCAGCGAATAGCGGCTCAGCACCTGCAGCAGGGCATTCGCCTCCTTCACCGAAATCACGGTATTCTTGCCCTCGAACCCAAGGGCCTCGTAGAGATCCCCCTCGCTGAAGGAAGGGTTCTCCTGCACCAGCGCACGCCACTCCTTGGCATACTGCTCCGACACCGAATCCCCCGAAGAAAGGATGAGGGGGAAGATGAAATGGATGTCCGGATGTATCAGTTTCGCCACCCTCGGATTGCCGCCGTAGAGATGCTCCAGGAACTGCAGCGCCAGCGGCACGCCTCCGCCGCCGTCATCCTCATGAAGGAGAAGGGCGTGG
This sequence comes from uncultured Bacteroidales bacterium, assembly GCA_946406095.1. Lineage (GTDB taxonomy): Bacteria > Bacteroidota > Bacteroidia > Bacteroidales > UBA932 > Cryptobacteroides. Next base: position 1,423 of record CAMJJO010000042.1, read on the forward strand.
GGGACGCGGCCGGAATCGACCATCCCGCAGAGGGTTTTCAGAAGCTCGCTCATTGGGTGCGTATCGAGTTAAGATGGGCGATGCCGGCGAGGATTTCCTTTTCTGTGCAGTCCGGGAAGATGTCCAGGGCGTGCTCAGCCTCGCTGACATAGTCTTCAAGTTTCTTTTCTGCAAATTCAACCCCGCCGTTCGAGAGCACGAAATCGCGGATGGTATCGGCGTTCCCGGGGTGCAGGGGAATCTCGTGGATCATCTGCCTCCACTTCTGCTCGTCCGGCGAGTTGGAAAGGGCTCCCAGGAGGGGAAGGGTGATTTTCTGCTCCAGGAGGTCGATGCCAAGGGGCTTTCCGGTCTTCTCGTCCCCGGCATAGTCCAGGATATCGTCCCGGATCTGGAAGGCCAGGCCGAGTGCCTTGCCATAACGGCCGGCGGCCTGAATCATCTCCTCGGATGCCTGCACCGACTTTGCTCCGCTCTGGCAGGCCGTCACGAACAGACTCCCCGTCTTGCAGTAGATGATGCGGAGATAGTCTTCCATCGTGGTGTCGGAGGTGAAGGCCTTCTGCTGCTGAAGCATCTCCCCTTCCGAAAGGTCGGTCAGGGTGCGGGTGAAGGCATCCAGGGTCCACTTCATATCGGAGCAGTCCGAGAGCAGCCCCACCGCCCTGGCGAGCCAGAAGTCGCCTACGAGCACCGCGGGAACGGCACCTAGATACGACATCACCGTAGGCTTGCCGCGGCGCGTCATGGCCTCGTCGGCCACGTCGTCGTGCAGGAGGGTGGCGTTGTGAAGCACCTCAACCGCCGCAGCATAACGCAGGCTTTCTTCCGTAAGCACCGGCCCTCCGCAGATGCGCGCAAAGAGCATGGTGAGCCTGGGACGGAGCATCTTGCCGGCATTTTCCAGCAGCCTGCGGTTGATTTCGTCCAGCATGGGGACGTCGGAACCCAAGGCCTTGAATATCAGGGCCTGCATCGAATCCCAATCCTTTCCGAGAAAGGCTATGACCGAATTCCTGTCCATCAGAAAATTTTTGAAAGTTCTTCGGGAGTGGACGCGAAGTGCACCAGTGCACGGTCTTCTTTCGTCAGCATCCCGGTTTCTACGAAATGATCCAGCAGGGCCTTCAGAGGGTCGTAGAATCCCTCGACGTTAAGCACCCCGATGCGGCACTTGAGGCGGCCCAGCTTCACCAGGACCATGGTCTCGAAAAGCTCGTCCATGGTGCCGATTCCGCCGGGGAGGGCGACCGCGAGGGAAACACCCTCACGCATCATTTCCTTGCGTATGCTCATGGTCGGAGCCCATCTGAGCTCGGTAAGACCCTCATATTCAAGACCTTTCATAAACTCCGGCATAACCCCGTAATTGGGGGCGCCGAAATCCCTCGCAGCATCGCATACGAAACCCATCGTTCCGCGGAAAGAACCGCCGGACACTATGCTGTATCCAGCCAAACAAGCCGCACGGACACATTCCCGCGCGGCCTGATTGTATTTAGGATTTATGTCTTTGCTGGCGGAGCAAAAAAACACCGCCTTTTTTTCTGACATATAACTCTTTTAGAACAGGAAGATTACAGATGCCATGATTCCGGATGCGGTTCCTTCCTCGACGGTCTTGGAACCGGCATTGACGGCCTCTTTGAAGCTCTTGAAGGTTCCGCCTTCCTCGTCGTAGAGGTTGCCCATGTTCCAGTACTTGCGCACCGCAACCTGCAGATGGTTCAGAATCTCGACACCGAGACCGATGCCTACACCCATCTCCAGACGGTTCTTTACATTATCCCATGCTTCCTTGGAATTCTCTCCGGTGAAGTTGCTCACCTTCTCTTCGTTGGTGATGCCATAGCCGATGAAAGGCTCTGCGAATGCATAAGGACGCACGACACCGGCAATGTTGATTCCCCACTGTGCCTGAGCGGCCAACTCGAGGAAACCGGTCTTCATATCGATGGATTTGAGGGAACCGTCGGTTGCAGTATCTTCGAGGGTCTGCCCTTTGACGTTGTAAAGGACGGCGGGCTGGACGGCGAAGCCGAGAGGGAGAGGGAGTTTGAAGGTGACACCAACGTGGTACTGGTTCACTTCCTTGACATTTGCCCATGCGGTTTCATAATCGGTTTCCATAGTGGTGATACCGGCAAGGATACCAGGCTGGGCAAGTGCGCTGATTGCAAAGAAGGATGCAATAGCAACAATGACTAATTTTTTCATACTAGAGTAAATTGTTAAGTATTGTTTCAATATCTTGTTTGGAAACGAGCCCGACGGACTTGTCCACAAGCTGGCCGCCCTTGAAAAAGAGAAGGGTGGGGATGCTGCGGACACCGAAACGCTCGGCGATTTCTTCGTTGTCGTCTACGTTGCATTTCCCGACTGCAACACGGCCTTCATACTCCTGCGCGATGTCGTCCACAGTAGGAGAAAGCATACGGCAAGGGCCGCACCAGGTGGCCCAGAGGTCTACCAGGGCAACATCTGCCGAGGTGATGAGACTCTCAAAATTGTTCTGGTCAATTACTATCATAATTGCAAATATATAAATAATTTACAAAACTTCTTCCACTTTCCACGAGAAAGCCTTTATTCCCAGTTCAGGAGTGGCGGCATCCTTTTCGCGGAGCGCTGCCAGCAGGCGGGGGGCCGTTTCATCTTCGACCAGCAGCATCAGGGCATCGTTGTACTCCGGCCATGCATGATTGTCCAGATGAGGGATTCCGGAGACGGAACCGCGCCCTCCGACGCCGTCGAAGCGGGTGAAACCGCGCTGCCCGAGGCCTTCTACAATGGCGACTATCTCATCGCCATAAGCCTGATTGTAAACTACGAAAACTGCTTTCATATAATCTCGTACTTTTTAGATGCACGGCGCTCCTGCCGCGTTGCAAACACACAGTAAACTGCCGGGATCAGAACCAGGGTCACGAGGGTAGATATCGAAAGGCCCCAGACCACTACCATGCCCAGGCCATTCCACATCTCGGAGCCTTCTCCGCGGCCGAGGGCCATCGGGAGCATACCCAGCACGGTGGTGAGGGTGGTCATCAGGATCGGGCGCAGACGGCTGCGGGCTGCGGTCACGGATGCCTCCAGCACGCTCATTCCCCTCTCGCGGCAGAGGATGGTGTAGTCTATCAGCACGATACCGTTCTTCACGACTATACCAATCAATATAATAATACCCACCATGCCCATCACGCTCAGCGCGGTGCCCGTGGCCCAGAGGCCAAGGATCACGCCGACCGCCGCGAAAGGCAGGCTGAACATGATCACGAAGGGACTCAGGAAACTCTCGAACTGCGCGGCCATCACTATGTAGACCAGCATGATCATCAGCACCATCAGCACCGCCATGTCCGAGAACATCTTCTGCTGATCTTCATAGTCGCCGGAGATGACGCTGTAGAGGTTGGCGGGCAGAGGGGTCTCGTCGAGAATGCGGTTGGTCACCGCGACAGCCTCGGAAAGGGCCACCTTGTTAGCCACCAGGGCGGTGACGGTGATGTAGCGCTGGCGGTTGCGGCGCTCGATGGTAGGAGGCACCTCCGTCTCCACTATCCTGCCCAGCTCTTTCAGGCGAATGCCCTTGCCGGTGGGAGTGTAGACTATGATGTTTTCCATATCCTCGATGCTGGTGCGGAACTCCGGCGCATAGCGGACGCGGATGTAGTATTCGTCGCCGTCCTCGCGGTAATAGGATGCGATGCTTCCGCTCATCGCCGCGCTGAACGCGGAACCGGCGGTGGTGGAATTCAGCCCGTTCAGGGCCAGCTTCTCGCGGTCGAAGTCTACCATGAATTCAGGGGTGTACTCGTCGCGGCTGAGGATGACCTGCGCGAACTCGGGGCACTCCAGCATCTTGGCCTGGATGGCCTTGGCGGCCGCATCCGTCTCTTCGAAATCGTAGCCGTAGATCTCCAGGGAGACGCTCGACGCACCGCCCATCATGCCGCCGCCTTCGCTGACGGTGGCCTTGCGGATCTCGGGATAGTGCCTGAGGATCCCGCGCACCTGGTCGGCGATGTCACCGGAGGAACGCTCGCGCTCGCTCTTGGTGCCGATGTGCATGTTTATGGCGATGATATGCGTGCCGTTGCTCCGCATCGATCCCAGCAGGTTGTCGGAATCCGCCTGGCCGAAGGTAACATTGCAGACGGTGATCTCCGGGATACCCTCCACCAGTTCGGTGTAGATGTTGTTCGCCAGCTCCGCGGTCACGCTCTGGGCGGTGCCGACGGGCAGGGTGACGTTAACCACGATACGGTCCGAATCTCCCTTGGGGAAATACTCGGTCTTGAGGCGCGGGGCGAGGAAGACCAGGGTCGCCATCAGTATGCCGAAGGCGCCGAAGATGACGGCCTTGCGGTGGGTGGTGGCCCATCCGATCAGGCGGGCGTATCCCGCGGAAATCCCGTTCAGGGCCTTGTCGATGGGGGTGAAGAAGAGGCGGTAGAGTTTGGAGTCGCTGCGTTTGCCGCCGAGGAACTGGGCGCAGAGCATAGGCACCAGGGTGAGGGCGGCGGTGGTGGAGACCACCATGATCAGGGTCACTATCCATCCCAGCTGCTGGAACATCACGCCTGTCATGCCCTTGATGAAGGTGAGGGGCAGGAAGACGCAGAGCATGGTGAGGGTGGATGCGATGACGGAGATACCCACTTCGGAGGTGCCGTGGATGGCCGCCTCGACCGGCTTCTCTCCCCTGTCGATGTGCGTGCTGACGTTCTCCAGCACCACTATGGCATCATCCACCACCATGCCTATGGCCAGCGACAGCGAGGCCATCGAAACGATGTTAAGGGTGTTGCCGGTGGCGAAAAGGTAGACCAGCGAGGCCAGCAGTGCGATAGGGATGGAGAGGATGATGATGAAGGTGGTCTTCCATCTGCCCAGGAAGATGAACACCACCAGCATGACCACCGCGAAGGTGATGAGGATGGTCTCGATCAGGGAGTGGATGGTGTCCACGATCTCCTCGGAGGAGTCGAAGATCTGGTTGATCTGGATGTCCGAGGGAAGGGTCTTCTTGATCTGCTCGAGCTGCTTGTGCACCCCGCGGCTGACGTTCACGGTGTTGGCGCCGGCCTGCTTCTGGATGACGATTCGCGCTGCGCGGATGCCGTCCGTGTATGACTCCTGCTCACGCTCCTGGCTGCCGTCCCGGATGGTGGCGACATCCTTCAGGAGTATGGTCTGGCTGCCGTTGTAGCCCACTACGATATCCATCAGTTCGGACGGGTCCTCGAACTCCTTCTGCACGCGCAGGGAGTAGGTGCCGGAGCCGATGTCGATGTTGCCGGAAGGGAGGTTGCGGTTCTCTGCGGCGATTATCTGGGCGATAGCCGCCACGCTCAGATGGTAGGCCTCCAGCTTGCCCGGATCGCAGTATACCTGGATCTCGCGGGTGGGGGCGCCGTCGATGCTGACCGTGCCCACGCCCTTGATTCTGGCCAGAGGGGTGGCCACCTGCTCGTCCAGTATTTTGTCGAGGCCGGAGACGGATTCGGTGGCGGAAGCGGTGAACATCATGATAGGCATGTCGTCCGCGCTGAACTTGAAGATGACTGGCGTTGTGGCGCCGTCCGGCAGCACGGAATTCACCATGTCGAGCTTGTCGCGCACGTTGTTGGTGGCCTCTTCGATGTCGGTGCCGTATTCGAATTCGAGGGAGAGGATGCTGACGTTCTCCTTGCTCTGGGAGCTGAGTTTCTTCAGGTCCTCTACGCTGTTAAGCGAGTTCTCCAGGATCTTGGTGAGGTTGGTCTCGATATCCTGGGCGTTGGCGCCCTGATAGGAACTCATCACCATGATGGTATTGGCGTCGAATTCCGGGAAGAGCGCTATGGAGGTGTTGATGAGCGAATAGACGCCGAACACCACGAAGGCGACGAAGATCAGGGCCGTCGTCACCGGGTTCTTGACTGCAGATTTGATTACGCTCATAGCCTTATTCGATTACCTCAACCTGGGCGCCGTTGCGGAGGGCGCTGCCGCCCTTGACCACCACCTGCTCGCCTTCTTCCAGGCCGGAAAGGATCTCATACTGGCCATCGAAGTGGCGGCCGAGGGAGACCTCCTTCTGCACTGCGATGCCATTCTCCACCACGAACACGTTGCGCTGGCCGGAGCCCTGCAGACGCACCACGGCGGCATCGGGCACCACTATGCTGCGGTTGTGGCCGAAGGTCACGTTCACCTTTGCATACATTCCCGGGCGCAGCTGGCGGTCGGTGTTGGGCACCTGCACCTCCACGTTCACGGTGTGGGTCATCGGGTCGATGGTGGGATAGATGCGCTTGATGGTGCCGCTGAAGGTCTTGCCGGGGAGGGCGTCCACGCTCAGCGTGACCTTATCCCCCTTCGAAACCTTGGTATAATCCCCTTCGGAGATGCCTACGAGGATCTTGACGGGGGTTATCTGCTGCACGGTGAAGATGGGGCTGGCCATTCCGTACATGTCCCCGCGGTCGTAGTAGCGGGCGGTGACGACGCCGGTGATGGGCGAACGGAGTATGGTGTTCTCAACAAGATTGTCGTAGGTGCTCTTGCTGACTTTGAAGTTGAGTTCGGCGGCCTCGTAGTCGCTCTGGGCAAGGCCTCCCTGCTCGTAGAGCTGCTTGAGGCGCCCGAGCTCGGTCTCGGCGTTGGAGAGGCGGAGTTTGGCCTGGTCGAGCTGGACGCGGTCCATCTCTGCAAGTATCTGTCCCTTACCCACATAGTCCCCTACCTCGACGTTGATCTTCTGGATGCGGCCGCCGCTCTGCGGGGCTATGTTGTTGACGGCGAATGCCTGCACGGTGGCGGAATAGGTGCCGTCCTGCTTCACTTCCTGCTTTGCCGCGGGCTGGACCTTCACGGTCTGGGCCTTGGGCTGTGCGGCCATCGCGGCCTGCTGTGCCTGGCTCTGGGAATCCTTCTTCTGACCGCAACCCGCCAGTACGAGGGCTGCAAGTGCGATTATGCTTATCTTTTTCATTTTGTGGAATTTTCTGCGGTGTAATCTGCTCCGATGGTGCTCTCGAGGCCGGCCTTGGCCACGAGGTAGTTGTAGATTGCCTGGCTGGCGGCGAGCTGGGCCTGGGTCAGGGCGAGCTGGGCGGCGTCGAGATCCGTGAGGGTGCTGCGGCCGATCTCGTAGGATTTGGCGGCGATGTCGTAGGCCTTCTGGGCGGATTCAAGGGCGTCGAGGGCCGATTCGTGGCTCTTGACGGCCGTTTCCATGGTGCTCAGGCTCTGGCGGATGGCGATGCGCAGCTGGCGCTCTGTGTTCTCGCGCTGGATGGCGAGCTGGTTCTTCTGAACCCTGGTCTGACGGAGGTCGTTCAGGCGCTGCCCGCCGGAGAAGATGGGTATGCTGAGGCTGAGGCCCACGTAGGAGTAAGGGGTCCAGTGATACTCCTCGAACTTGAAGTCGTTGGTCATGGCGTTCAGGCTGTAGGAGAAGGCCAGCGACAGGGTGGGAAGATAGGCATACTGCTGCATCTTCACGGTGTTCGCGAGCTGGTCCGCCTGGATCTCGAGCTGGCGCAGGGTGGAGTTGCCGGAGAGGCTGAGCTCGCTGTCGTTCAGCACGGAGGACATCCCCTCGGAATAAACCAGGAGGGAATCCTTGACGTCGATTTCGGCCTCGAGGTCTATGCCCATGATGGCCTTCAACTGCCAGAGGCTCAGGTAGATGGAGTTCTCGGAGTTGAAGAGGTTGGGCACCGCGTTGGCCACGGTGGTCTTGGCGCGGGCAAGGTCCAGTTCAGAGGCCTTGGAGGCGTTGTATTTCTTCTGAGTGAGCTCGAGGTTCTGCACGGCGTTGTCGAAAACGCTCTTGTAGACGTGGTGGGCCTCCTTGGCCAGCAGGGCCGCATAATAGGCCTGCTTCACCTGGTTCACCATCTCGAGGCGGGAGCTGCGGGCTTTCTCCACCGCCAGGTCCACGCTTTCGCCGGAGATTGCAAGGCTCTGCCAGAGCTGGGCGTTGATGAGCGGCATGGTGGCCGTGATGCCCGCGTTGAAGGTGTTCCAGCGGCCTACCGCTATGCCACCGTCGTTGGAGTCGTCGGTGGTGGCAGGGGCCGGCACATAGGGCACGAAGGGCACGCCGGTGCCTTTGTAGAGCTCGTTGATATAGTACATTATGGGGTCCAGGATGCCGGACATCATCGACGACATTCCGCCGCCACCGCCTTCGTCGTCGTCATCGCCGCCTCCCATATACATTACCTGCTTCTTTATGGTGCGCTGATACGATGCCGATGCGCCGATCTGGGGGAAGAGCATGGCGTAGCTGCCTTTCCTGGCGAATTCGGAGCGCTGCACTTCAAGGTCTGCAACCTTCACAGTGGGGCTCTCGGTAAGGGCAATCTGGATGGCCTGGTCCAGGCTGAGGACCGCCGGGGCCGATTGCGCCACGGTATCTGCCTGGGCCTGGGATAGAGGGGCCGCGACGGACAGAATACCAAACAACAATAAACTAACCATATATAAAAAATTACGGCGCGAATTTATGCAAAATCCGCGCCATATGCAATAGTTTGCGACCTTCCCTAAATATGCCCGCCGCCTTCGGAGGCGAGGTCCTCGTCCACCTTGTTCTTGGCGGCCATCAGAAGGTCCAGGAGCCAGTCCTTCTGCTCATCCACCAGACCGAGGTCCCGGCAGGCACTTTCGTAGCGGGCCAGAACCGCTTCCTGATAGCGGTGGTAGACCATGGACTTGCGAATTTCCTCTTCGATGGTCTCGTGCTCGATTTCGTAGCTGTCCTTATAATATTCTTTATACACCTTCTCGGAGGTGTACCTCAGGCAGAAAAAGAACAGCCCGGTGGCAAGAATCACTATCCCGAGGATGCCTATCACCAGCGGCACCTTCTGAATCAACCCGAGCATACCCAGGGTGGCACCCACCAAAAACAGAGCTAGAGCGAGAAGCTCGCTGCCGTGGTTCTTAATAATTGAGGAAATCTTCATAACCTGTCAGAGGATTAGTGGTTCTATTTTGAAGGAGTTTGATCCTGTTCGAATTCTCGGCCTCCTTGGCATCCATGGCCTTCTGGAACTCGCGTCGGGCGCGGATCGCCGCTGCGTTCTGGCGGCGCATCTCGTCGAGATTATGGCGTAACTGCCACTGGCTGAACAGAATAGCAAAGAATGCAATAACGAACATTACCAGGAAGCCTATCAGTATCGTGTTCTGGTTCTTGTGCTTCAGGCGCACCGCCTCGGCACGCAGCGCGGCATTGTTCATCTCCGCGTCCAGGATGGCCAGGTCTTCGTTCTGCACCTTTATATATATGGAATCCTTTTCCATCATCAGCGAAGCCAGCTCCCCGTATGCGGGCGCGAAAGAGCCCATCTTCGCATAAATCCCGTGCTTCTTCTCGTGGCGGGCGCGGGCAGTGCTGAGAGAGTCCGCGGCAGAAAGCGCCGCCTCGAACAACCCGCGGGACTGAAGGTAGCACACATCCATCTCGAAGCGGGTGTCGCTGTCTGTCTGCATCTGGTAGAGAGGGTCCCCGACCAGGGAATCGTAGCACTGCCAGAAGCGGTCCCAGTCCCTCTTGGCGTTGTAGAGGTAGGCCCTCGTCATCAGTGCCTTCAGGCGTATGCCGGGGAAGAACTCCTGATACACTTCCGCCTGGGCGCAATAGTCTTCCGCCTGGGCGAACTCGCCCGTCTTGATATATTCCTGGGCGATGAGTATCAGCAAGTTAGGGAGTTCCTGCTCCGCCTTGGCCTCCTTGCAGTAGCCGGCGGCCTTCTCGAAGTTCCGGATTGCGAGATGGGCGTTGGTACGGTCGCTCTGGATGAGCCCTATGATGCGGCTGGCGTACATGTGCCCGAGGGCGCTCTTCGCCCGGGTGGACTGCCTCTCCATCGCACGCGCCTCCAGCATTGCGTCGGAGGCTCTGCCGATATGGATGAGATACTGGCAGTATTCGTGTATCGTATTGAAATAGAAGGCTCTGGCGTCGGGAATGCCCTTCAGCAGATCCTTGATTTCTGCAACGGCCTCATCCATCCTGGCATAATCCCCCTGGGCGAAACGCACCGGAAACTCCAGCGAAAGGCCGAGGCACTTGAGGCGGTAGCTGTCCCGCAGCACACCTGCCTGATAGAGCGAATCTGCGCGCTCGAGATTGCCGGGGTTATAGCGGTCGAAACGCTTCTGGGCATAGAGCTCGAAGACCTCCTTCGACACCTTCAAGTGATTGACTATCTGGGCGTTGGAAGGGAGCGCCAGAAGTGCCAGGAGCAAACTCAGAAGGATGCGGCGTGTCATTTCCCGGAGATGGAGTGGGCGGAATTCAACTTGGTGGGGCCGGCGGATTTGCGGGGCGGCACCTCGGGAGGAACCGCAGCCGCAGGGATGCGCTTGCGATAGGCATATATAAGGATGGCAATGCCCGCGATTACGAAGGGAATGCTGAGCCACTGCCCCATATCCAGGGCCATGTTGTTCTCGAACTCCACCTGCGGCTCCTTGATGAACTCGATGATGAAGCGCATGCCGAAGCAGCCCACCAGGAAAGCACCGAAGAAGAAACCGCGCCAGGTGCTGTCCAGCTTTTTCCAGTAGCGCCAGATCAGCCAGAGGCCAAGAATAAGATAGGAAAGGGCCTCGTAGAGCTGGGTCGGATGCTTGGGCTCGACCTCGCCATTTCTTTCGAAAATGATACCCCAGGGCA
>CAMJJO010000043.1 GCA_946406095.1 uncultured Bacteroidales bacterium
TTCCGGTCGGTTTGACAAGGGTTTCCGAGACTCTGGACCTGCTGCGTCCGGTCGTTCGATTCAAGGTCATAGTTCGCAATCATACACAGTTCCCTGTTCAAGTAAGTCAACTTCGCTTTAGCCACTTTAATCCTGATAAGGCTTATTTGTTGGACCATCGCGATGCTTCGGGCGTTCCTTCCGTACCTGCTAATGTAACTTACCGGGCGATGCCCGCATTCGATACCTCTGCCGGTGATGATGATTCAGTCGCGGCAGAAGCCGAAGAGGTTGTTTATCAGCGCATAGTGTACGAGAACTCATATTCAGGGACCTATAAGATTTTTGCATCCCTGACACTCGACCGTTCATCGAAATCACTGACGCCGCTTGAGCTCAGTCTTGGGGACCACCCGTTCGGAGTCATTGATTACCAAACCTTGGTGGATATGGATGAGGGAGAACAGGTGGATGTACTAGTGGTCAATCCACAGATTAGCGTTAGATCAGGCCGTATTTTTACTCATATCAGCGCCAATAACTATATGGCTTGGGAGAGCGCTGGATATGAGAATTACAATGGATACTTCAGCAGGGCGGAGGCAATCTATAACCAAGACGCATCTCACACCTATACGCGCTACAGCAACTCATCCACTGATGGATATTCCGCATGGGATGGAATATCAGCAGATCCAAAGGAAGACAGCAGTTTCAGTTACACCGGAGCACGTGCTCGTTATTTCCACACTCTGTCCAAATCCGGGGGCATGTACACTATTAATGGACTCGCAATCAATAATGCTGACACCGGAGTTGTTACAGGAAATTCCATATCTGGTCTTCAAATTGAAGCGGGGGCTGTTGTATCTAACAAGAATCCCTCGGACGTTAAAGGCAAATTGGTTCGGTTTATCAACTCTTCTGACGGCCGGTATCTCAAGGCTAATACCAACTATGTGAACAATAAGCCCGAACAAAAGGAATCAAACCTGAGATTTGAGGCTCAAGGCACACATCAAGACCGCCAATTTATGCTCTTCGGCAAGTATATGTCCGGAGGCAAATTGAAGCGACTTTTAAAAGAGAACAATAAGGAAGTGCCCCTTACTTATATGGCACGAAACGAAGAAATTAACGTGGTGCTGAACGTTTACTATTCAGACCAGACCGGAGAACTGAACTTCGTGGTTGATAATTCCACTTGGGGAACCGCCACCACAGTTGATCACACTTTTAATTGATCTTACGATGAATAAACGCTTGTTCAAAATAATGATTCTGCTTGGCGCCGTCCTTCTTGCAGGGAGCTGCGCGAGAGAAGATTTCTTCCATCCCCGCTCCGCTTCGAAAGACGGGATGGTGGACTGCGTCATATCATTCGGATCGCCTTGGGAAGCCTCTATCGATGTAGGCACCAAGGCTGAACTCGGAATCGTTCGCGAGAGCAACGTTTTCAATATATACCTGATGGTATTCGAAGGGAATGCTTCCGGAAGCAAGAAGATATATGGCCACTATTTCGACGGAAGCAACCTGAATGCAACGGGCGAATCCAACTATTGGACAGTCACCAATATGACTGCGGCGAATAGCCCTGCCACCAATGGCACCCTTCATCTCAAGGTGTCCAAGAAGGCGGGATGCACCATAGTAGCGGTGGCCAATATGAACCCTAACGACCTGGATGTATCTGCCGGCCTTCTTTCTACTATCCAGACTTTCGGCGAACTTCAAGGCGTAGTAGCCACCCAGGTTCGAAGCGAGATTGCTGCTAATTCCGGATTCTTCCTGATGACAGGGCAGGTGGATGGAGTCAATATAGAAGGCAATGCAGAAGACGCCGACGATATCAGCAAAAAAACGCTCAGTCTCAAACGCCTTTATGCCAAAGTCACATTCAACGTAAGAGTCGCGAGAAATCCGGACCAGTCGAACTCCAATCCCAAAAAGAACAGTTCCCTTCTTCGCGACTTCGTGCCATATACCTGGCAGGTCGTGAATGTGCCTACTTGCTCCTATTTGCTGCCCAGGGCGGAAGATGCTGCCAATGCTCCAGAAAAACTGTTTGCAACGGAGCCGCTTGGCTTTGAGACCGAAACGCTGACTCCAAACAAAACTACAGACTTTTATAACGACGGAGTGACGCCTGTCTCCATACATAGTTTCTCTTTCTATATGATGGAGAACCGTCACGCACCTTCATCAGGAATAGAATCATATGCGGATCGTGAAAAAAGGGTGAAACCGGCATCGTATACTCCCGGGACCTTTTTCGACAATGGCGGTTACGTCTACGCTGACCCTTTGTCTGCTTATGTGGTTCTGACCGGCAAAATCGTTATGGGCGTGTCGGCTTCGGGTAACGACAACGCGACGCTGGACGCAAATGTCCGTTATGAAATACATCTGGGTAATTTTACGACAGATGCTACTGATTTCAATACAAACAGGAATTATAGCTACGTATACAATATAGAAATCGGTGGTGCCGAAGACATTAAGGCGGAGGTAGAGGCTTTCAAGAACGGTTTGACAACTGAACCGGAACCTGGTGCTACGGGCCGTGTGGTCGTGGCCCTGGAGCAGGTCTTCGACAGTGATTGCCACTACAGCACCCAGGTTATTTCTTTCCACGCCAACTATATGGATCCGAATAACATCAGTTGGTATGTCGAGACTCCTTTCAACCCGGATGGAGTGGGAGGGACCGATATCGCTGCGGGGCGGGCGATTCTGTCGCAGATCGACTACAAATGGGTGGAGTTTTTTGTGAATGAAAAAGACGGCAATGGCAGTTACTATTTAGACAGGCGTGTTATATACAAGCCTCACGATTATGATTTCCGTGATGTAGATGGGAATGCCATTCCTCCGGGGGACAAGAGGAGGACAATGTATGTAAATGAACTCGTCGATTACCTGAAGGGGCAGAAGGAACAATACGATCTGGATCAGAGAAAGGCCGATCAATCGGATTCAGAATATGATCCAACTTGGGTTCCCAAAAGTGATTTTGACACCGATGGCGGTACAGACGGGCCGAAAATCTCCGTAACTGCCTTCATCGACGAGTACTACTATACAAAGAATCCCATCACCGGTCAATATGACCCGACTCTTTGGAAAACTGTCGTGAACCACCCTATGCGTCGAATGCATATCCTTGCCTCGTCCGCCACTTCGGCCGACAAGGAGAGCACGCTGATCGGGTCGTCATTCACCCTTCAGCAACGCTCGATACAGAGCATTTATGCAGTGAATGAAACGGCCGGCCTGCAATCTGCCTGGGGTATGGAATTCACTGATGACAACCGCGAAACAGGTTTGAACGTCTATTGGAAGAATAAAGATTTAGAGGACTGTGGCAATACCAGCCCTACCAACGGCAGACTCAACTCTCTTAAACTCTGGGGTATCATCAACCCTGATGGAACTGCGAATCCGACCAGAATGAGATGGGACGAGTTCCTGAATCTTAACGGCACCAATGAAACAGCTCATCTATGGCGCCCGACTGACGAAGGATCAAATGGCAGGGATTATGATTATCTGCGATACAGCTGTCTTTCTCGTAATCGTGACAACAATGGCGACGGATATATCGATACCGACGAGATACGTTGGTATATGGCATCGGACATCCAGTTGATCGGAGTGTTCCTGGGTTCATATGGAATCGAAGGTGACGCCCGCCTGTATCAGCGAAGCGCATCGGAACAGGCCGATAACAACAAAGATAAATGGCGTCAGCACATTGTTGCAAGCAATAGATTCATATATACGCCTCAGCAACAGTCCGACTGGAACAATAGTAACAAATATCCCCGAATCGTATGGGCGGAAGAAGGAGTGAACGGTAGTAACTATAATTACTCCGGAAGCGATCAGACCACCAAGTTCAGCACCCGTTGCGTCCGCAATCTGGGTTATTACCTCGAAGGAGGTCAGCGCAAAGATATTACGCTTGCCGAAAACCCTGAAGTGGAGCCCAATCCCTATGTTACGGTAACCAGAAAGAACCTGGATTCAGGCGGTGCGTTCGATGGTGCATATAACAATAAGACTTATTATGAGTTCGATTGCTCCAGGATCAATCAGGCATCGCTCCGTGAACCGGTTGACCATCAACTCATTGGCCACGATGAGCATAGCAAGATGGCCTGTCTCTCCAGCGGGTTCGTTACTTTGCCGGCCATCAGTACGGGTAGCCTTAATGATTACACGGCTTACGTTTTTAATAATAAGACCTATAACCTTAAGAAAGTCAACGAGCTCAATACTTATCTCGACGACAGTTTCCCTAACCTGGACTCCAATTTCAGCGTTTGTCCCGAAGGATACAGATTGCCTAATGTGAGAGAAATGTCCATTATGTGGACCGAACTTGCGGCAATGACAACTGGCGATTCAGTGTATCTGGGAACAGACGACAACAATGCGGTGCCTTGCAGGACTCACTGGTCCCTGGGCGTTGAGGGTACTAAAAAGATGAACAACAAGTGGGGTTGGGGAATGAGCAAGGGCCATCTTCTGATGGCAGATAATAACAAGCAGATGCCCACCATCCGCTGCGTCCGTGATTTATAGTAAGTAATGTATAAGTTCAGCGATTACATACACAACGGCCTGCTTTATGTGAACAATATGCTGCTGCCGCGGCATAAGAAACTGAGCCAGTTGATGATATATGCCACGACCATCTGCCAGTCCCGTTGCAAGCATTGCTCGATCTGGCAGAAGCCCCACGAAAGCCTGACTCTCGACGAGATTAAGGCCATAGTGGGCAGCAAGTGCGTCACCCGCAGGACCGTGGTGGGCCTGGAAGGGGGAGAGTTTGTGCTGCATCCGCAGTACCGGGAGATAATGGCCTGGCTGCGGGATAATCATCCCTACTACACCCTGCTCTCCAACGGCCTTGCGCCGGCGAAGGTCATCGATGCCGTGCGGCAGTACAAGCCGGTGCGTCTCTACATCTCTCTCGATGGCGACAAGGAATCCTATCCGGAAGTGCGGGGAGTGGATGGCCACGACAAGGTCATAGAACTGATAGAGACCCTGAAGGACGAGATTCCCATCTCCCTGATGTTCTGCCTCACTCCCTGGAACTCCTTCAAGGATATGGAGTATGTGATCGGGGTGGCGAAGCGCTACGGCATCGACGTCCGCATAGGCATCTACGGCACCATGGACTTCTTCGACACAAAGGCGGAACTGCTGGAGGCGGAGGATTTCCGCGGCCGCATCCCCGCTAGCATCCACGGCACCGAAGAGAACTATGATTTCGTTGCGCTTTACGATGAATGGCGCAACGGCCGCCTGAAACTCCGCTGCCAGAGCATCTTCAGCAGCTTGGTGATCCACAGCAACGGCGACGTGCCCATCTGCCAGAACCTCGGGGTGAACCTTGGCAACATCCGCCAGAACAGCCTGGACGAGATCTTCAACGGCAAGGCGGCGCACAAACTGCAGTGCGGGTATTCGTGCGACTGCAACGGCTGCTGGATCAATTTCCACCGCAAATACGACATCATCCTCATACGCAACTTCGAAAAGCTGCTGCCTAAACGCGTCATAGAGTGGTTCAACGGGCGCTATCAGTGGACGGCAGACAGCAAGATAACCTATAAAAAGTACTTCGATGGATCTGATAAGCAGATATAAGCGCCTTCGCAGCGAGGCCTATCTAAAGGAAACCTATGCCGGGCCGTATGCCTTCGTGGGTATGGGAGGGCACAGCCTTGCCAACCTCTATCCTGTCATACATTATCTACAGATTCCGCTGAAGTACATTTGCGTGACTTCTCCCGGCAAGGCGGAACTGATAGAGAAGAAGTTCCCTGGCGTGAAGGCAGTGACGGACCTGGACGCCGTGCTGGCCGATCCCGAGGTGAAGGGAGTGTTCGTGGCCGCAAGCCCCAAGGCCCATTTCAGCATTGCGAAAAAGGTGCTGGAGAGTGGTAAGGCCTTGTTTATCGAGAAGCCGCCGTGCGGGAATTCCAAAGAGCTTGATACTCTTATCTCCTTGAACAAGGGGATCGCTGTCGCCGGCCTGCAGAAGCGCTATGCACCTGCCGTGAAGGTGCTCAAATCCAAGCTCGCGAAAGAGACCCTGCTAAGCTACGACCTGCATTATTGCACCGGCGCGTATCCCGAGGGGGATGCGGTGCTGGACCTTTATATCCATCCGCTGGATCTCGTCTGCCATCTGTTCGGGGAGGCCGAGGTCCTGGCATGCAGCCCTGCCGGGAAGGATTCTTTTGTGCTGATGCTGAAGCATAAGGGAGTCACGGGCACTCTGGAACTTTCCACGGCTTATTCCTGGAAGGATGCCTGCGAGGTGCTGAAGGTGAATACCGGCCACGGGCTGTATACTTTGAATCAGATGGAAGAACTGACGGTGGACCTCCGTGCCGGGGTGATCGCCGGGATTCCGCTGGAGAAGGCGGGGCTTGGCAAAACCGTACATCGCGTGCTCTATGCCCACAATCCTTTTTCTCCCGTGCTGACAGAGAACCAGGTCTACATCCAGGGCTTTTTCGACGAGATCCGCTCCTTCGCCCTCCGCGTGGAAGGGAAAAAAGCCGAGGCCCTATCGGACCTCGACTCTCTCAAAGATACGTACAGGCTTCTTGATGCCCTGAAGTAGGGCTCAGAAGCGGTAGTATTCCAGCATTTGCATATTGGTGCCCGGGGCGGGTTGCTCGCCGGGCTCGAGAGGAAGGATCATGACGTGGGCGGTGCTCTTTTTGTCGCCGACGTTGACGGCCTTCTTGATATAACTCTGGACGGCTTCCAGTTCCATGTTCTTAAGTTCCACGATTTCCTTCGACTTGTTGGTGCATTGGGTGAGCGCATCCTTTCCGGTCTTCACATATTTGCCATACTTGGACATGGCCTCGGTGGACTGAAGGTTCAGAAGCCCCAGTGCCGCTGAAGGCTGCCCGATGCGGGCCAGGGTCACTTTGTTCGGAATCTGCTTCGCGGCGCCGATCTCCTCGATAATCTTCTTCTGAATATCTGTGGTACTCAGGCGCTTGCCGCTGTTGTCTACGAATTCAACTATTTTGTAAACATCTCCCGCCATTGTGCGGACAAAGGTTTCCTGAACCCGGTATCCGGAACCCAAACTGCTTTCCAGAGCCTGGACCTCTTTCCAGATGGTCGTAATATCGGAAAGATATGTGTCGATAGCGTCATTCCTGCTTCGGCTGCCGTCGAAGTCCCATTCTACGGGAGCAGCCTCCTTCTTGCCCTTGCCTTTTCCCTTGCCGGAAGAAGCGTCCTTACCACCCAATCCCGGAGTTACGGAAGGCTTGGCAGACGGTGATGAAGTGGGCGCCGGCATGGCAACGAACTTCTTACTCAGGGTCATATCATATAGCACATACTGTCCGGAACGGGTCTCGCCGCATTCCAACCAGAATACCAACTGAGTGCACTTGTTGATCGGGACTTCGAAGGTGGCCGGTTGCATCTTGTTGGTGAGAATGAATTCCCCGACCTTGCGCATGTCGGCGAAGACCATAAGTTTCACGGGGTTGTTCGGGTCCAGTTTGGCGCCGAATAGATCCGTGTCAACAAACTCCGCTTTGTTCGCTACCGTGAACTTGAGCGATTCATATTCCCCGAAAGGATTGAATGCGGCGAATGCGGACTGATGGCCCTTGTCGACCAGATTGAGCGCCCCGTATCCTGCTGCCAACGCTCCGGCCAGACCGGCTCCGGCTGAAATACCCGTGGCCGCCGAGACATTGCTGGCAGAGATGGAACTGCCGGCACCCACTATAAACAAGAAGATGGCTTCGTTCAGGGAAATGTCTTCGAAGGCCAGTGCCGGCGGCACGTTTGTCTCGAGCATTATGCCCTTGTTGATGCGGGTGCCGTCCTTCATGGTGAAGGCATCCTTGATGCTGCTGCCGTTCTTGAAGCAGTCGTTGAAATCGAAGTTGGTGAGCGAACTCAGATACCTGCCTACATAATGGAAGTAGGGACCCTTGGTGTAGTCGATAAGGTCGACTTCATCGGGGCTTTCCGGTTTCGGGTGATAGAAGAAGCCGTCGGTATTCTGGGGCTGGCCGCGGAACACCATTACATCACCTACGCCTATATAGGTCTGCTTGTCCCCGCCGGTGCCGGGCTTGGTGAATTTGAGTTTCCGGCACTTGTTGATGGGTATGGTGAACTTCTGATTGGGCCAGAGGCAATGCACATCTACATCCAGGATCAATGTGCCATCGGCATAAACCTGCAGGCGGTCTTCCCCAAGGACGCGATGCTTGCTGAGAGTGCCGACGGTGAAAGACAGCCAGTCGAATTCTCCGGCCAGGTCATACTCTACATAAGCGCTTATGGTTCCGTTCATGAAAGATTCTCCCGTGGCGAGAACGAATCCTTCGTCGAACTGCTCACCGCCCATAGAGAAGTGATAGTATGATGATGCACCATTGAAGTAGATATCTTCGTATTTGGCTTTTCCGCGCACGGAATATGGCTCAAGGGAAGAGCAAAGGCGGGTGGCATCCTTGAACTTGGATATCTTATCTTTACCTGTGTTGGCTATGCCCGGAGTGGGAATGCCCGACACGCCTTTCTTGTAGGCGTAAATGTTTACTACGCCGAAATCGAGCCCTCCAAGGAAGTCGCTCTGTTCCAGTTCACCGCTATGCATGGAGACCACATTTGCTCCTGCTACATCCAGCACAACCTGCTCCACCAGGTCTTCCTGGGTGATGAGTTTCTCGTAAATAATCTTCCCGTCTGCTTTCACGGTGAACCAGCCCTTGGCGTTTCTGCTGTTGGCATCCCTCGGGCCGATCAAGAAGGAGACTTTGTCGTATTGCTTCTGAAGCCAGAAATATGCGAAACCCTGGCTGATGCCTTTGCCGAATTCCTGGGAGGCGGAGAAAATGAAACCGGAGTTATAGTCGATGCGGTTCATTTTGACGGACTCAGTGGTCCCGACGCCCTGCCATTTGTGTTTGACGGTGACAGGCACGGACCAGCCGCGGTGGCAGACAAAGTGAGGCTGGATATCGTCCACCAGGTTTACTTTGTCTTTGGTAATTACTTTTGCAAGCGGGTTAGGTGCAGGCGTGGGAGTCTGGCCTTTCTTCCAGAGTCTCACCTCCGCAAAGCCTACGGTTTCCAATCCTTTAAGGTGGTCGAATCGGAGTTCGTCCACGCCGCTGATGTCCAGCACCACTTCCTTTGGTGCATTCCATTCCCGGATTACTTCGTCAAAAATCCTCCTTCCATCGGCCCTTACCGTGACGATATGGGTGCCGTCGTCGCCTGCGGAAAAGCGGGGTTCGTTATCGGTTTCGCTTCCCCATCCGCCACCTCTAACGTATCCGACGACAAAACTGATCTTTTCATATTGCCCCTTCAGCGAAAAAACGGCATAAGCCCAATCCTTCGCCTCGTCATTGAGAACGCCGTTTCTGAGTTTAAATCCGTTGGTGTATGCAAAACCTGCGAGGCCGAAGTAGGATTCATTGTTGCGGACTCCGGGGTAAGTCGGATTATACTTGCGCTTCTCAACGGGCTCGTAGTTTTTGGAAAGATAAACCTGCGCCCCCGAGGAGAAAGAAACGAGGAGTGTAAGAAGGAGAATGGCGAACCTTTTCATTATCTGTGTTATGGAAACACACAAATATAGCAAATTATTTTACTTCCAGGCCTAAGTCTGCAATGAGGGCTGCTATTTCGGAATTCTCGAAGAAGAGTTTAAGATCGTTGGCGTTCATAATGCAAGTCGTTTAATTGTTCAACGATGCAAAGGTACGCCCCCGTTTTGTCAATTTTTGACAATTATTCAAAAACTTTTCCAGACTTTTAAATATTGTTGCAGCGCCCACATCTCGTCGCGGTAGCGGGCGGCTTCGGCGAAGTCCAGTTCTGCGGCGGAGTGCTGCATCCGGCGCTTGTCTTCTTCTATCATCTTTTCTATCTGCTCGCGGCTCATGGAGCGGATGACGGGATCCTGCAGCACGGCGGCAAGGTCGGCCTTCACATAGCCGTCCACATAGGCCGAGCCCGGTTCGCGCTTGGAATCGTGCCCGAAGCCCACGCTGACGGTGCCGCTGCCGAGGTCGGAAGGGTTGGGAATGTAGGTGGGATCGTCGTAGGAGTTTGGTGCACTCACGCGGCCGGTGGTGCCGTTCGCCACGCGGGGGTTCAACGGCTTTCCGGAGGCGGACAGGGCTCCCAACTCGCTTGCCAGCACGTTTGCGTGGGTCTCTATCTGCTTCGGGGTGATGCCGTGCAGCTTGTTGTACTCCATCTGCTTGCTGCGGCGGCGGTTGGTCTCGCGTATGGTCTCCTCCATCGAGGGAGTGATCTTGTCGGCATACATTATCACCAGGCCGTTCACGTTTCGGGCGGCGCGTCCGGCAGTCTGGGTCAAGGCTCTGGTAGTGCGAAGGAACCCCTCCTTGTCGGCATCCAGTATGGCCACCAGCGACACGCTCGGCAGGTCCAGCCCTTCGCGAAGGAGGTTCACCCCCACCAGCACGTCGAAGAGTCCGTTCTTGAAGTCTTCTATGATTTCCACCCGCTCCTGCGTGTCCACGTCCGAGTGGATATAGCGCACGCGCACTCCTATGCGGCGAAGGTACTCGTCCAGTTCCTCCGCCATACGCTTGGTAAGCGTCGTCACCAGCACCCGTTCGTCCACCTCGGCGCGCTTGCGAATCTCCTCCACGAGGTCATCTACCTGATGCTCTATGGGGCGCACCTCGATGGGAGGGTCCAGCAGGCCGGTGGGGCGCACAACCTGCTCTGCCACAAGGCCTTCGGACTTTTCCAGTTCGTATTCCGCCGGGGTGGCGCTCACGTAGACCTTCTGGCCGGTGATGGCCTCGAACTCGTCGAAGGTGCAGGGGCGGTTGTCGGCCGCCGCGGGCAGACGGAATCCGTACTCCACCAGCACGCTCTTGCGGGAGTGGTCGCCCCCGTACATCCCGCGAATCTGCGGCAGAGTCACGTGGCTTTCGTCGATGAAAGTGATGAAGTCCTTGGGGAAGTAGTCTATCAGGCAGAAGGGGCGCTGGCCGGGCTGGCGGCCGTCGAAGTAGCGGGAATAGTTCTCGATGCCGGGGCAGTATCCCATCTCCTTGAGCATCTCCAGGTCGTTCTCCACCCTCTGCTGCAGGCGCTTGGCTTCGATTGGCTTGCCTATGTCTTCGAAGTAGGCCATCTGCTTCACCAGATCGTCCTGAATCTGGGATACGGCGGATACCACGCGGTCGCGGTTGGTCACGAAGTTGTTGGCAGGGTAGACGTCGATGGTCTCAAGCGCCTCTATGCGCGCTCCTGTCACGGGGTCTATCAGGCTGATGGCATCTATCTCGTCGCCGAAGAACTCTATGCGCACGGCTTCATCCGCCCCGCCCAGGAACACATCCACAGTATCGCCGCGTACGCGGAAGGTCCCGCGCTGGAAATCCACCTCCGTGCGGGAGTAGAGGCACTCCACAAGCTGGTAGAGGAAGGTGGTCTCGCTCATGGTCTGGCCCTTGTGAAGGGTGATGGTCTGGCTGCGCCAGTCGTCCGGGTTGCCTATGCCGTAGAGGCAGGAGACGGAAGATATCACCACCACGTCCCTCCGCCCGGACATCAGGGCGCTGGCGGCACTCAGACGCAGTTTCTCGATCTGGTCGTTGATGCTCAGGTCCTTTTCTATATAGGTGTCGGTGGTGGGGAGGTAGGCCTCCGGCTGATAGTAATCGTAGTAAGAGACGAAGTATTCCACCGCGTTCTCGGGGAAGAAGGCCTTGAACTCGCCGTAGAGCTGCGCCGCCAGGGTCTTGTTGTGGCTCAGGATCAGCGCCGGCCGCTGGAGGTTCTGGATGACGTTCGCCATCGTGAAGGTCTTTCCGGATCCGGTCACACCTAGCAGGCAGATGTCCCGGACGTTGTTCTGCAGCGCCTCGGTAATCTGACGGATGGCTTCCGGCTGGTCGCCGGAAGGCTGGTATGCCGAATTCAGGTGGAATTTCATCGTAGCGCAAAGATAATAAAAATGGCCGCCAGGCTAATGCATTTGCGGAAGTTTTT